>JBBRJI010000146.1:0-10218 GCA_038219625.1 Pirellulales bacterium
AGGAAGCCAAGCTTCATCGAAGTGGAGGGTCCCGATGTGGCCATCCAGCAGTTGGCGCAACGTTTCCACGTTGTAAATAATCCCATCGTAGGTGCTTTGCGTAATCGTTAGGATTCTAGGCTTTCGATCGGGATGCTTGGCTTGAGCTTCGCGGGCGAACGGATTGGCCTCGATTTTCTTTTGGATGTTTTCTAGTCGAAACTCGTCCAACGGAATCGGGCCGATGATGCCCAAGTTATTTCGCGTCGGAGTCAGGAAAACAGGAACAGCACCTGTCATGATGATCGAATGCAAAATCGATTTGTGGCAGTTGCGGTCCACGACCACAATGTCGCCACTGGCTACGGTCGAGTGCCAAACGATCTTGTTCGAAGTCGAAGTTCCGTTGGTTACAAAGAAGCAGTGGTCTGCACCAAAGATTCTCGCGGCGTTTCGTTCCGAGGCCGCGACGGGGCCGGTGTGGTCCAGCAATTGCCCCAGCTCTTCTACGGCATTGCATACGTCCGCTCGCAACATGTTCTCACCAAAAAATTGATGGAACATTTGTCCTACAGGACTCTTGAGAAACGCAACGCCCCCAGAGTGACCGGGACAGTGCCAAGAGTACGATCCATCCTGTGCGTAATCCACTAAGGCACGGAAAAAGGGAGGGGCCAAGCCGTCCGTGTAAGCCTTGGCTTCCCGCAAAATGTGCCTAGCCACAAATTCCGGCGTGTCCTCAAACATATGGATGAAGCCGTGGAGTTCCCGAAGAATCGCATTCGGAATATGCCGAGACGTCCTCGTTTCCCCGTAAAGAAAGATGGGAATGTCGGAGTTTTTGAAACGAATCTCAGCAATGAATTTGCGCAAGTTCTCAAGCGCCGACCCCATCGACTCGTCCGATGCAAATTCATCGTCGTCGATCGACAAAATGAAGGCGGAGGCGCGGCTTTGCTGTTGCGCAAACTGAGACAAATCTCCATAGTTGGTAACACCGGCGACTTCCGTCCCTTCGCGCTCAATGGCTTCCGCCAAAGCCCGAATTCCCAGCCCCGATGCGTTGCCGGACCGAAAGTCTTCATCGATGATTACTATAGGAAACTTGAATTTCATAAAACTCTTTCGAATTGGGTAGACAACTTGCCATCCACACGTCCCCAGGACATTAGTTAGTCAGAGTAGCGGACCCCAGCCAACCCGGAAAGCGTCAATTTCCATTTTTCGCGGGTAATGTGCCACCGAACTGCATCGCACATTCTCGATAGAACTCGAAAGCTTGCACAACTTGCTTCAACTCAACGTACTCAACCGCCGCGTGGGCTTGATCGATGCTTCCTGGCCCAAAGATAATCGTCGGAATTCCTGCTCGCCCCAGTTTGCTGGCATCACTTCCGAAGGGTACGCCTATCGGTTCGTTATCTAGCCCCAAGCGTTGAAGTACATTGCAGGAAACACCGACAATCGGGTCCGAAGGATCAACCATCCAGGCTTCGTCAATCAACATGGGGGACTCCATTCGGACATTGAAACCGGGCACATCTGCTCCTATTCGGGTGAGCAACTCTTCGTAGTGCTTCCAAACGCTCGCAACCGATTCGCCAGGCAGCAGCCGGCGATCGATCTCGATCACGCAGCCATCCGGCACGAAATTTACTTGCACCCCTCCTGCAATCGTTCCAACGTTGCAACTGGCAGACCCAAGCAACGGATGCGGATGATGTGCAAGCTCGGCGTGATCGTGCTCGATCGCGAGCACCACTCGAGCCATGTGATAAATTGCATTGGTGCCCAAATGAGCTTTGGAACTGTGGGCCGCTTTACCCGTGGCCAATATGCGCCATCTCAGAACTCCTTTGCTTGCAATGGCAACACGCAACTCCGTAGGCTCTGCAACGATTGCGGCGTCGGCTTTTAGATCCTCCAGGAACCTCATCACTCCACGAAACGAATATTCCTCATCAACGACTGCAGCCAATAACACATCGCAAGGTGGCTTGGTTGGCTGTGCATGTATCCAGGCCAAGGCGTGCATCATCGCCGCCAAGCCAGCTTTGGTATCGCATGCGCCTCGACCGTGCATCCACCCGTCCTTCACCGCGGGCTCAAAAGGTGGAGTCGACATTCCTTGTACGGAAACGGTATCCATGTGGGCTTCTAGCACGATTCGCCGACTTGAATCGAACCCCGGAACACGCGCAATGACGTTGGATCTCGCTTCGGTCGTATCATTCGAATCAAAAACGCTTTGACGCCATGTTTCGATCCCACGTTCCAAAAAGAAACGTTCAACATAGCGGGCGACCTCTGCCTCGCCAGGCCCTCCCTCATAAAAAGCGTTAACGCTATTGATTCGAATTAAGTCCGCCAACGTTGTAAGCAAATCAGTCAAGGACTCGGCCTTTCAATGGAGGAAGCGTTGAAATGCATCTTCGTCGACATTTCGACCGCTTAGAATCAGCACGATATCTCCTTCGCCAGCTAAATCGATCTTGCCGCACATCGCAGCGGCGATAGAGATTGCACCCGAGGGCTCCGTGCGCAAGCCATGCGTAAGGTACATCCATTTCATTGCATGTTGAGTTTCTGAGTCCGAAGCGGTTACCGACTCTCGCACAAGTCTCTGTAGGATCGGCCAGTTGTTGATTCCGACATCGTAAGATAGCAGTCCATCACAAATACTCTTAGGCTTTGGGATTCGAACTCGCATGTTGGCTGCAAGGGACTGGCGAAAATCGTCGGCCCCCTCAGGCTCCACGCCAACAATGTTTGCCGACGGGAAATACTCGGCGATGGACAACGCGTGGCCTGCCATCAGTCCACCACCACTAACCGAGCAAACGAAATGGGAAACGTTTCGCCTTTCCAATCGCAACGTTTCCCCTATTTCAAGTCCGCCAACTCCATTTCCCGCAATAACATCGTTGTCGTCATAGGGCGAAGCTTGAAGTGCGTCCTCTTTTTCAGAAATCTCACGAGCCATCTGATCTCGGGCGCCCGTCAGATGATCGGTTGCGATATCGTAAGTGCGAATCTCGGCCCCGAACGATCGCGTCAATTCAAACTTCACCTTCGGCGCGGATTCAGGCATCACAATGATGACCCTTTTTCCGTAACGCATGCCAGCAAACGCAAGGCCCGATGCAAAATTGCCTGAGGAATGGGCGGTAACCGGACGTTCCCCTAGCTCCTGATCATGACTGGCCATCCAGTTGAGTGCCCCCATCAACTTAAAAGACCCAACAGGCGTCCACCCATAGTCTTTGAACCAAACGCGGCGGCCCTCTGCGAGACCCAGCAATTTTTCCAATGCGTAGGACCTAATCAAGGGTGCCGGCGAGATGTGCTGCCGCAAGACTTTCTCTGCAGATCGAATACTGTCGATGTTGGCCAGTGTTTTTGAATGCATCATTTTTGTCGAGGGGTCGGCCAGCCTAGAGTCTGTGATTTTTGTCGCCTTTCGCTCCGCGAATGTTCGCTGTGCAATCGAACTTTCGCAGAGCGAAAGGCGAAAATTGTGGCTGAGCGAGGGCCTCGCTCAGCCACAAAAAACTACTTCGCAAAATCTCCTATTCGTGCCGTAGTGCTTCGATGGTATTCATCATAGCCGCTCGCCGAGCCGGATAAAGCCCGAACAATAGACCGATCCCGCGAACAAAAACAAGCAGTTTCCGACGGAAATACTGCCCAAAAGACAGGATTCGGCCTGCTCAGAGCTCGTGACAATGTCAACACAAATCTCCTCAAGGGAATTTAACCACAGAGACACCGAGGAACACAGAGGTTTTCTCGCCGTATATTTGAGGCTCTGTGCTCCTCTGTGACTCCGTGGTTCAAATAGAAAAGGTGGTTATTATGGAACTTAATGAAATTATCGGTCAGATAGAAAGCACACGAATATCGAACTATGGAAACAACCATCGACAAAACACTACGCGTCCTCATCGTGGACGACAATCGGGATGGGGCGGATTCTCTGGGACTGCTTGTAGAAGCGCTTGGCAATCAAGTGCATGTGACATACGGCGGTACCCAAGCGCTCGATGTTGCGAATGCCTTCCAACCCGACTTGATGCTCATCGATTTGGTAATGCCGGACGTGGATGGCTGCGATTTGGCTTCACAACTCCGCCGAATGCCTGCCTTCAAGGAAACGAAGATTGTCGCCATTACAGGACTTAAGGATGAAAAGCATCGCGTTTTGGCAATGAAGGCGGGTTTCGATTTGGTGCTCGTCAAGCCAGCAGCACTTGCCGACATAAAAGCCGTATTGGCAAGTGTCAAAGCTACGGAACGCAAAACAACTCGGACCAAGACGCCACTCAATGGGCAAGTGAATCCGTCGGATGAGAAGCGACTCCCGATCGAAGAAGCGCGACGAATCCGGAGCGACCGAAAATCCAAGACGCTCACACAGTCGGAAAGCGAAGCAGCCATCTGCGATGGGATCATTCGCTTTCAAGAGGAATATCTTGGATGGCGATCCGATCAAGTTCAGATCCATTTCATTAAGGATATCCTTGTTGTTCGGATTCGAAACGTTTTAACTTTGGCGGAGCGACAACTAGGTAAAACATCCGTGCCCGAAAAGGGTAGGGACCTCATTAAGCAGACGCGGAAACAGTTACTTGAGTTAGCTCGTCCGATGCTGGAATCGTTAGTTCATGAAGCCGCTGGAGTGAAAGTGCGTAGCATGCATCATGACATCAGCACGATGACAGGCGAAGAAGTGATCGTGTTTTCCCTCACCGAAGTTCCTCGCTTCGAGTAGTGCGAGCCCCGTGTGGCACGTGTGGCACGTGTGGCACGCCCAAAGCGCAGCGTGGGCGTGGTCAGGCGAGGTATGCTGGCATCACCCGTGTGAATCGAAAACGTCCTAGGTTTCTTGTAGCGCACCCAACTTGAGGACAACCACAACGTCGAGCAAACCGGCGTGCCCGAAATCAATTCGTTGACGGCAAGTAGATCCTAAATGTCGATCCAGAGTCGACCTTAGACTCGACCGAAATGGTACCCCCGTGACACAAAACAATTTGATTTACAATGGACAATCCTAAACCTGTCCCGCCAGCCTCGCGTGACCTTGACTCATCCACCCGATAGAACCGATCAAAGAGTTTTGGAATGGCGTGCTCCGGGATGCCGATTCCGTTGTCTTGAATTTCGATTTCGATATTTTGGTCAACCTGTTTGCACCGAACCGTTACCATTCCGTCGGGTTTGTTGTATTTGATCGCGTTGGAAAGCAGGTTATCAATGGCTTGCCGCAACATCGAACGATTCCCTCGAAGAGGACTGGGGTGCAGATCCATTTCAACACGCACCGATCGTTCCTCTGCCAGTGGAAGTATGGACTCTACTGCCTCGCCCAGGACGGAAGCCATATCGACGGACTGGGTTTCAAGTGTTGGGTTTGCATCCAGTCGAGCCAACGTTAACATCGAGTCCCCCAACTCTCGCATTCGCGTGGCTGCACGTTGGCATTTGACTAAGTGCTGTCGGTATTCCTCAGCCGTACGCGGTTTGGAGAGCGCCAACTCGCTGCTTGCAAGCATCACGGACAGCGGGGTACGAAATTCATGCGACGCATCGGCGGTGAATTGCCGTTGTTGTTCAAACGCCTGTCCCAAACGATCCAGCATGGTGTTGAGCGACGTTCCAAGTCCTTCCAGTTCGGAATCGAAGCCTGAAAGCTCGATGCGCTCGGACAGGCTGTTCGCGCTAATTCGCTGTGCCGTCCGACTCATTCGCTCGATGGGTTCGATGGCGCGTTTGCTAAACCACCAGCCCCCGACAAGGCCGACACTTAAGACCGAGAGGCCCGATAAAACAAGCGTCCAAGTCATCGCGGAAACTTTGCTCACTTCACCCGCCGCAGGTCGTCCGACACAAATGACTGTTTCGAACGGCCCGCGGATAAAGACTTCGCGAAACGCTCCTCTCTGCTGCCGTGCATAACGATCGCGATCAATCGCAAATGTTATAGGGTCGGTAAGCAACGGACTCTGCTTTGGGACTTTTGATTCTTTGAGAACGCTGCCGTCCGCCCGCCATATAACGAAATAGGCGGGCCCTTCCATTCGTCCTAAATGCTCCGGAAGCTGCGGTGGCAACTCAATCGATGCCTCCCATTCCTCTTGGCTCCAATCCGATTTTACTTCTCCAAGACTCTTTGGGAACTTCCAATCCTGCATGGGACTAGATCTAGGTCGCTCCAACTGCGGGGGACCGGCTGGCGGCAAACTCTCTTGCGGATCGCGACGCGGTCGGTTGGGGAATTGTGGTCGCCGGCGAGGTCCGCTTCGAAACGTAACATCTTTGGCCATCGCTTCCAGAACCGTCGACGGAACGGCATTCATGGAACCTTCTAAAATCCGGGCCGCTCCCAACAGTTCATCGTCCACCCGGTCCCAATGTGCGCGAAGCATTTCCCAGTGAAGCAATGCTCCGAACACCGCTATGACCAACAAGAGCATGATTGCATGCCACGATTGCAACCGCCATCGCAACGATCGGAATACGCTAAACATGCAGAATGTATCCCTGTCCGCGTCGAGTCTCGATAAAGTCCTTCCCCAGTTTTTTTCGCAAATGAGATATATGCACATCGACTAAATTCGAAAGTGTGTCATCTTGCTCATCAAAGATGTGGTTGTAGATCATGGTTCGACTGACGAGTTTGCCAGCATGGACCGCGAGCAGTTCCAACATCGCATACTCTCGGGCTGTCAATTCGACCGGGTTGCCAGACTCCTTAACCGTCTTGCTGGCCAGGTCGATTTCCACGGTGCCAAATGCAATGCGATTCGACGCATTGCCGGTTGAGCGTCGTATGAGCGATCGGACACGGGCCAACAACTCACTGAGACTAAATGGCTTGATCAAATAGTCATCCGCCCCCTCGTCCAATCCAGTCACGCGGTCGTTCACCGCATCCTTGGCGGTAAGCAGCATCACCGGCGTTTTCTTGATGCGACGCAACCGACGCAGCAGTTCAACGCCGTTCAGTTTTGGTAGCATCCAATCAAGAATGATTACGTCGTAATCCCAAACCTTAGCCTTGTACAAACCATCTTCGCCATTGTCAGCCGTATCTACGGCATACCCATCTTCACGAAGCGCCTGTGCAAGCGACTCTTGCAGATCGATTTCGTCTTCAACTACCAAAATACGCATGCTTGATTCCTGTTATCCGTAAGTCCGTCGACGGACGGTCCGTGAACGTTTAGACTATTTATTACTTCCAGCTTAACCTTCGTTAACCTAAAGGCGACCCGTGTGGCACCGACCCGTGTGGCACCGACCCAGAGCGCTAGCGATGGGCGTGGGGAGTTGTAACAACGACTGCTAGCGACTCCCACGCCCTTCGTACCTCAGAGAGGCTGTGATTTTTTGAATCCGAAGAAAGTACCCATCACACTCCGTGTGATGTTGCCTCAGAAATCACAGGTTTTTCACCGCGGAAATCACACGGAGTGTGATTGGTACTATAAAGTCACAGCCTCAGAGCGTGCCACACGTTCCTAAAGTTTACACTAAACGCGTCTGCGACGAAGCGACCCGATCTCCTCCATGACCTGATCGATTCCTGCAGTTGTCGCCAACGGTACTGGAGCAGCGACTGCTGTTGCGATGGCAGGTGAAGCCGCAGTTGTTGCAGCCGGAGCTGGCCGTGATCCTGATACTGGCAAGTCCAAACCGCGAACGAATTGGTCCCCCCGAGTGATCGATGCCGAGAGTTGCGACCCTAAAGAAACAGCCGCTCCGCCCGCGTTTTTCACCACTCGGACTTTGTAGTCATCCGTTCGAACTCCAGATTGCACGTCGAAGACATAGCGACCGGTTCGATCCGTCACCTCGGTTCCAACGGTATCGCCGGCGGAGTTGATTAACGCGACCGTCCAACCCGCCAAACCATCTTCTCCAGGGCCACGACGACGATCGTTGTTTCGATCGGCATAGACCGTACCCTCCAAGGCCGCCTGAAAGACGAAAACATTGGACTGCAAATTGGTTAGGCTGGTGTTGCGTTTTAGAATATCGGACAAACGAGTGCTGTCGATATCTCTAAGCAGTTGGCCATTGAACTGATTCTGATACCAGAACCGGTCGGCGTTTCGAATGCGTTGGAATTGGTCAACAAGAACTCTTGCTACCGTTGGTCCCACACTCGCTCCAGGCAGATGGTCTTCGGCGAGCGCTCCAACCCATAAGTCGATTTTGTCCACCGATCCATAGAGTTGTTGAAGTTTGGTTTGCAACTCACGGTTACGAGTGATTTCCGCAAAACTGCGGACCTTGGGCAAGCCCACGGCGGCCCTCACGTCGTTGTAATCCGCCACGCCATGATCGCGTCCACGCTGGATGTTGAGACTGGCCAAATCAAAGCCCCCTTGGCCAGGCGCTCCGAACAAAAAGTTTCGAACGCTCCCGACCACCTTCGAATCCAGCTCGGAGGCTGGGTCCGAGGAAAGGTATTTGAAGATGGAATCGATCGTCTTGCCCTCCAAAGCCGCAGGATTGAAGAAGGCATCGCTCAACTCAATTTCTTCCGCGATGGCCTTACCATTGTTGTCGAAGAACTCGACGTCATCGCCCAATAGGCTATGACCAAAGCGAAATGCCCCAGTCGAAAATTCATTGCTCAAACCTGGATTCACTTGAGCGTTGTACCCACGATATGCGGCAACGCCGCTTGGCCCAAGAATCGTGGGAAGCCATTCGTTGTAGGTGATCGCTTGGATTTCGCCGACGACGATTGCGCGAGCACGTGTGTATAATTCCGCATCGGTCAGACGAGGATTTTCCTTCGCTAGGCGGGTTGCCCAACGATTGTGTTCTCGCACAAACAAAGACTGCAAACTGGTCAATTCGATGTTTTCGTTGGCGCGAACATCACCGGCCGCAAGCATCTGATTGTCAGGCAGTCGATGTGCATCGTTGGCCATCGTCAACGTGCCAGTTGGGAAGTTGGTTGCATTGTTGACGGGTAACAATCCGTCCGCCCCAATCTTGAGTTTGCCACCCGCCATCGTACGAAGCGCAGCCGCAGTCTTGGTATCCGACCCGTAGATCATGGAACCATCCAACCAAGAGGTAATCGTGTTGACCTGTTCTCGGGGGTTCGAAAGACTGGTACCCGTCGTTGGATCAAAGATCGAACGGCTGGTAGAAATGGTCTTCGTGCCGGTCGAAGCAGGATCGAAGTAAGAGTCGCCCGTTGGAATTGGAATACTCATTTTTTCGGTACCACCGGTCGGCGTCAATCCGATGTCATGGTCGATAAACTGTCCCCATACATAAGCGAATGCAGCCACATTGCGATCGTTTATGATGTCCTCATCCCCTTGGTCCGCTATAGCGTTGCTAATCGCTCTAGCACTTGGCCGATCCGTACCGCTGGGGGTCGAAATGCCGTCCCCATACTCCGCTTTGGCCAGTCGCAGCAATTTCTCTTGAGTGCTACCCCATTCGACCTGTGCAACATTGTTTCCAGTGCCATCCACCGAATAGGTGGCGAAGTTACCAGAACGCAAAAGGCCAGCCATATCGACGGCCATCAATTCCCGTGGAAGCAATTTTTCCAGTCGCATGACACGACTACGTACTTTCTTCGATAGTTTTTTCATGATTTGTCCCTGTACTTACATGATGAGAATGTGAACAGATGAGATTACCGGTGAGGTAGCTGAATTCGTGAGAATTCAGCAACGGTAATATTTTTTAACTTGCCGCTCAACGGAGTGTTTGCGTCAAGCAGATACATCGTGTGTGTGGGACAAGAAATGGTCCATCAATTCTGAAGATTGAAAGACACAAGCCAATTCGATCGGAGATGGCTAGTCTGAATTCGAATTGCCATAGGAAAAATCTTCGTCAGCAAGCGACAATGAACTCGGTGCCTCCTTTTCAGTACCGGTTGTCCATGTGATTCCGCCACAAATTACGGAAAAATTTGGCCAAGCACGAATCACGCTTGCTGCATGTCCGTTTACGTTTGCACGTGGCTTGAGCCAAATACGTTCCATAGCCTCCGTATCGGATGACATAACTCATTCTAAGAGTGCGATCCTGAAGAGGACGTTAAGGAATGTCGCAAAGAAAAAAAATTGGCGACGGACTCCACGCTCGGGCGAGACTACTAGCTAGTGCTATATCCAGCCTAAGAGTTGGGGTTCTTGCGTAGCGGAAGCCGCGTAGGCTTTCGGCGACTTCAAGAGGTAAATCCGTGTGGTTTTG
>JBBRJI010000147.1:0-10204 GCA_038219625.1 Pirellulales bacterium
AAGAACCTTGATTTACCCAGACTTGAATTCCGATATTCCCCTGTGGAGTAGCAGCTTCAGCAAGTCCATAGCTAATTTTCGCTTGGATCGTACTCAGCGGCAGAGAACCGGCGTTGCCCTTTTCGCAACGTGCCATTTCCGCACCACCCAATCGACCCGACATTTGAATCTTAATACCCTTCGCACCCGCATCCATCGCTGTTTCAATGGACCGCTTCATCGTTCGACGGAAACTCGATCGCTTAGCAAGTTGCTTCGCAATGTCTTCCGCAATCAACTGGGCTTGAATTTCAGGGCGATAAACTTCTTCGACCTTGAGATTCACGCGACGTCCGATCAAGTTTTGCAGTTCTTCCTGCAGAATCTCGATTTCGGTCCCCTTCTTCCCAATAATCAAACCAGGCTTCGCAACAAAAACCATCAACCGTACTTCGTCGCGCGTTCGTTCGATTTCAATTCGATCGATACCCGCTTCGCGGTATGCAGGCTTGGTTGGATGAAACTTGATAAACTTTCGGATCTTTTGATCTTCGACGAGCAGCTCAGCGAATTCTTTCTTGCTGGCATACCATCGGCTCTTCCAGCCCATGACAATGCCAGTACGGAAACCTATTGGATTGACCTTTTGTCCCATAATGCAAGTTTCCTACAGCTCTTCGATTCTCTTGAGTTCTACCGAAATGTGGGCCGACCGTTTCAGGATTGTAAAAGCCTGTCCTCGCGACATTGGCCTAAACCGCTTCATGATCGGACCGCCGTCGATGCGTGCATCGACAACAACCAATTCCTCGGCGCTGAATGAACGTCCACCGTTTTGATCTGTATCCCCAGCGCTACCAATAGCACTCTTGATGACCTTTTCCAACATCCGTGCCCCACGGTTCGGTTGAAATCGCAGCATTTCAAGTGCTTCGTCCGCAAATTTTCCACGCACTAAATCGGCCAGGGGTCTGACCTTTCTAGCACTGATGCGTGCGTATCGATGTACGGCTCGGTAAGCCATGATTGATTCCTGTTTCTTAAAAAATTACTTCTTACCACCCTTACCGCCGTGGCCGCGGAAGGTTCGCGTCGGTGAAAACTCGCCGAGCTTGTGCCCGACCATGTCTTCCGTCACGAATACCTTAATGTGTGCTTTTCCGTTATGAACCATGAAAGTTGCTCCGACAAACTCAGGAACGATAGTGCACCGTCGAGCCCAAGTGGTAATCGGCATGTTGTCGTTTTTTTCGCGGGCTTTGACAAGCTTCGCATACAATTTTGGATCTACAAACGGACCCTTTTTTGTCGAACGTCCCATGTGTCAGAACTCTTCCCTTAACTATCTCAGTTTCAGTTGACCGTAACGAACCGACTTGCGTCGGCGAATAATTGCGGAGTTGCTTGGTTTGCGAGGACGCCTTGTATAGCCACCCTTGGCCAGTTTGCCCGTTGGGCTCACTGGGTGACGACCACCCTTGGTTCGACCTTCACCACCACCGTGCGGGTGATCCACAGGATTCATTGCTGTACCGCGAACGTGAGGTCTCCAACCCTTCCAACGATTTCGTCCGGCCTTGCCGATACGAATCGCTCCGTGGTCTGGATTACTAACTTTCCCAATGGTTGCTCGGCATTGACTTGGAACGCGTCGGATTTCTCCGCTCGGCAACTGCAACTGCGCCCAACCAGCCTCGCGAGCCATCAAAACGGCCGACGATCCAGCGGAACGACAAAGTGCAGCACCTCGTCCAAGCGTCATTTCCACACAGCAAACTTCCGTCCCCGGTGGAATGTTCTTCATCGGCAAACAGTTGCCTAAAGTTGGCGGCGCATCTGCTCCGTTGAGCAGTGTCACACCCGCTTTCAGACCATCTGGAGCCACGATGTAGGACTTTTCGCCGTCTGCATAATGCAGCAAAGCAATCCGCCCCGATCGATTTGGATCGTACTGAATCGAATCTACCTTCGCAGGTATTCCATCTTTCTTCCGTTTGAAGTCGATGATTCGATACATTTGCTTGTGTCCACCACCACGATGTCGTGAAGTGATGAAGCCTTGATTGTTTCGTCCACCATGTCGCTTCAACCGAATCATCAGCGCCTTTTCAGGAACTGCGCCCGGTGTTAGCTCAGCAAAGTCACTAACCGACGAATTTCGCCGACCTGCTGAAGTTGGTTTGTATACTCGAATACCCATGATCGTGTCCTGCGGTTTCCTTTAAGAAGGCACTTCCTAGAAGAAGTCGATCTTGTGTTCGCTGCTTAGTTTGACGATCGCCTTCTTCCAAGCCTTCGTCACGCCCAGACGAGCACGATAACGTCGTGACTTGCCTTGGCGGTTTTGTGTCGCTACAGCCACAACCTTTACATTGAACAATTCTTCGATAGCCGCTTTGATAACGGTTTTATCCGCCAACGGATTGACCTCGAATGCGTACCGGTTTTGTCGAGTCGCCTTGTGGACACCCTTTTCCGTTACGAGCGTACGCAACACCACTTGATGTGGAGTCAGCACGATTTTGCTTTTTGGTTGTTGCTTTGCCATGATTTATTTCTGAGTTGTTTACGATTCAAATCGTCGAGTGCGAGGCTTTCATCAAACCCTATGCACTGGCCCTGGCCTTGATCCAATCCAAAGCTTCTCTCGTCATCACCAATTTGCGAGGTCGCAAAACGATCAGAGCATTGAGATCAGCCACCGGGCTAATCGTTAGCCCTTCAATGTTTCGACCGCTAAGGTATACGTTTCGATCCAAACCGCTGATCGCCAAAGTCTTAGTTTGACCTTCGAGCCCCATCGCCTTGAACGCAGAAGCCAAAAGCTTTGTTTTGGGAGCATCCATTTTGATCTGATCTACTACCACGACGGATCCGGCCGAGATCTTCGAGGCGATTGCCATTCTCGTAGCGGCTTGGACCGCCTTGCGAGGGAGTCGGTAGTAATACGATCGAGGCTGACGCGCCTTGGCGTGTCCACCGCCACGTCGAATTGGACTCCGTTTGGAACCCATACGAGCGTTACCAGTACCCTTTTGCTTGTACATCTTCTTAGTCGAACCAGAGACTTCTCCCCGGGCCTTCGTCTTATTACTTCCCTGGCGTTGATTGGCCAAGTACATAACAACGACGTCGTGCAGCAACTGCTTGCTGACCTTGGGAGCGAGCAACTGCGGGTCGATTTCGTAATCGCCGACCTTTGCGCCCGACATGTCATAAACTGGAAGTGTTGTCATCTCATTACGCCTAATATTCTCTAGCCGACTTTATTTGTTTCGCGAATGATCACATAACCACCGTTCGGACCAGGGACTGCACCCCGAACCAGAAGCAGGTTGTTTTCGCCATCAATCCGAACAACAAGAAGATTTCGCATCGTGATTTGATCGTTGCCGTACTGCCCAGCACCTTTTTTGCCCTTACGGACTCGGCCAGGGTAAGTACCAGCACCTGTTCCACCAGGATGGCGGTGAGCTTTTTTCACCCCGTGCGTCGCTCGCTGGCCGGCATAATTATGCCTTTTCATCCAACCCGAGAACCCACAACCCTTACTGATGCCAGTAACATCAACCGACTTAATGCCTTCGAGGACCGTTACCTTGACTTCTGCACCCACATCGGCAGAGGCCGGCCCGCGGAATTCGCGAATGAATCGCTTCGGCTCACAATCGGCTTTGACTGCGACTGCTCCACCGGCGGCTTTGATTTTTTCTGATCGCTTACTTGAGATACCGGCTACCTGACCTCGAGCAGCACGGCTAGCAAGACGACGAGGCTTATCCAGAAAACCCATCTGAATCGCTTCGTAACCATCCCGATCTACGGTTCTAACTTGAAGAACATGGCAAGGCCCAGCTTCGATGACCGTGACGGGCACAGCGCGACCGTCTTTCTCAAATATCTGCGTCATTCCGACCTTGCGGCCGAGGATTCCTTTGCTCATTCGTCTTATTCCGTAAATCGTTTGCCACGAAGGACACACCGACGAACCCACCCGTTTTACAGAGCAGACCTTGCGAGAGAGGCGGTTAACCGCAACTTCAATCGCCAAATCGATGGTTACCTTCAGAGCTTCCGTTTCATATTGGGAAAACCTGATGGATGCCGTTTAAGCGTAAATTTCCTACCGCGTCGTTGCTTTGATTTTGATGTCAACGCCAGCGGGCAAGCTCAACTTGTTTAGAGCTTCGATCGTTCGTGCAGTGGCTTGCTTAATATCAATCAGACGCTTGTGCGTTCTGATTTCAAACTGCTGACGCGCTTTTTTGTCGATATTCGGGCCGGAAAGGACCGTGTACCGCTCGATGCGTGTCGGGAGGGGAATCGGGCCGTGCACTTCGGAGTGGGTCCGCTTGGCGGTTTCCACTATTTCCAAGGCACTCTGATCCAAAACGGCATGGTCATAAGCTTCCATTCGAATTCTAATGACTTCATGCGATCCGGACACAGCTGATCTCTACCTCTAAAAACGTCAGTTTGTCAGCGATTTTTCGTCGCCAACGATTTCGTAAGCCCTACGTTGAACGCGGGACGCAAGAAGATAGGAATGCAAGCCGAAGTCGTCAACGGCAAAAGTGTTTTTTTGGTAAATTTGGAAGCTTATCCCCCAGGTTGGTCGGGGGCTTTTCCCGTGTGGCACGCCCAAAGCGATTAGCGATTAGCGATGGGCGTGGGAAGTGCGGCAAATTACTCGAACGATTCACCACGCCCTTCGTACCACAGAGCGTGCCAGTTTATAGGTAGATTTCAAACTGCCCCTCGCCCTAGTTTAACGGCAAGCCGAAGGCGTAAGTGTGTCGATTAAGGGTCGCCTACGGCTAGCCGTTAAACGAAAATGATCCCGGGAAGCTAAACAACAGCCCGCCCTTGAACTCGATGTCATCTAAGTTTGCATGAGGCCCAGCAATTCTCAAACTCGGAAATTGCTTTTGGGTTTAGCGAATAAACAACAGGCAAGCAACTCGCGCCTTCCGTTTCGATTCGTCCTGGAATTCGGCTTGATGGCATCCTGCGCGCATGAACCCCTATACCAACCGATGGCATTTGACTCTCTGTCGGCCTCTTGAGCCCGAGCTCATCGCACAAGACGGCGTACAGGTCACCCAGTTGCTGCCAAGCTGCCTCCGATTCCGCGATTTGCGGCATGGAATCCGCACTGGCCATGACGAGCCCAACCCCTGCGGCCCCTGCGAGCAAAAGCTCCTTCATGGATGCAAAAATCAAGACAGCAGACCCACCAAAATCCAAGGGGACCATGACGACTGCCAGGAGCGGAGCAAACAGAATGCCCGCTGGAGCGAATCCCGTTAAGAGTCGCTTCCCCATCGGCATATCAGCCCACATTTTGGCTGTGAATTCATCCAGTTGCTGGTCGTCGAGCTGGATTAAGCTCTCTTTTTGAAACCGGTCAATGGCTCGTTGGCAAGCCTCGCGCACATGCTGTCTTTGGCTCTCTACTGTGCCGTCGTCCAATCCCAAAGTACCTCGGCGATCATGCTGCTGAAGATGATTCACCAACACATCTGCCGTCACGATTTTTCCGGACTGTCCAGAGGTCCATCGGCTTCGGATCCAACGCCCGATCGATTCGGTCTTGCCACTAAACCATTTCGGAATCTGAAGCCAATTTGTGGCTGTTGCAATGCTAGCTTTGCTCGTTTCGGCCAGGCGCGCAGTCCACCGGCCTGGCATGGCCCACCAAGGGGCAGTCCGCTCCAAGGATTGAGAAACCTGTTGGATGATTTGCCTGGAAACTTGAAGCCGGATTTTGCTGGAACTGGACACGCTTCCATCGGTCGAAAAGTCCAGGCAGGCGTTCGCGACCGAGCTCCGGAGAAGTTCCGTTGTGGCCAACGAATTGCGTTCGAAAGATCGGGATCGACCTATCGCCTCTTGGATATGCAACCGCAACTTAGAGATCGTCGAGGCCAAAACATCTTCAAAGAGACTTCGCTTGTCGAGTTGGGAACCGATGTTCAGGAGCCAATCGTCTGGTGGGATCGGAGTTGGGGGCTGCGCAATCGGCTGCTTGTCGATGCGAAAGAACAATGGCAGTGCCGCATCTTCCTTTACGCGAAGTCCCTCCGGCGGTCGGGGGAGTCGGTCTCGTTGTTGTGGACCATCAAAACCGTACGCCATGTAATGCCGGCTGATGGAATGGAGACCGTACAACGTCTCAAGCTCCGCGCGGATTTCGGTCGTTTCGTAGCGACGAGGCACGCGATTGACAGCCAAAATTTGCTTTACGCTGGGCATCCGGTCGCCGAGAACTCGGAGGAGGCGGCTAACCGTTTGGTCGTGCATGGCATTGGCCGGTAGCACCACGATGAAGGCCGAACATAGCGGCGCCGCACTCGCCAATACACTGAGCCTCGCATCTGCAATCGACTGCGATCGCTCATGGAAAAGGGTGTTGAACGAAGCGGAATAGGTTGGCTCACTTCCTGAATCGAGGTTCGGCTGGTTTATCGGCTGGTTTAATTGAGGAAGAAAGCCAGTTTGCACGTCAGGGCAATCCATTAGTGCCAATCCCCATCGATCCAGTTGTGGGTCGGTTGCGACCAATGGGATCTCGATAGTCTCGCGAAAGCGTTGGACACCAGACGCATCCGCAAAGGCTCTTGGGATGGTGTCGTTGTACTGTGCGATTGCCTTCTCCGAATCGGCAGACAGCAACTCGCTAGCGCAACCGAATATGGACAGCAATCGCTCTTGAATGGAATCCCACAATTCTGGGTCGCTTCGCCAGGAATCCGGCAGCCATAACACAAAGCGGTGGGTTCCTTGCGCGTTGGCTGATCCGACTAAGATGCGTCGTCGGTTTTCGTCCGAAAGGTAGGTTGAAACGAGAGAAGACTTGCCCGCGTTCAAAAGCCCGAGAACAGCCACGATAGGGGCAGCGGGCGACCGACAGCATCGCATCGCCTGTTGGAGCAGCTTTGGGATTTCAGCAGGCAAATCCGCCTGATCGCGCTCGGTGTGTTGTCCGCCGATTTGCCAAGTCGGCTCGATTTGGGGTATTTCATGGCTTCGAATGTTCGGAACCAACGCTACAAAATCCAAAAACGAGAGCGACGATTCCGAAGGGTAAACACAAGCCGCAAATGCACTCTGAGGTGAATTGTCGACAAGTTTTTGTTCCAACGAACGGAGCTGTTGCAACAATTTCTCCTGGTCTGAACCGTTTGTGAGCACGCGAATCGTTCCTTTTTCAGCGATTTCGATTCCACTTGAAGTTTCCTTGAATCCGCAGATAGTAGAACATCCATTGCTCTGAACCAAAAGACGGATCCTATATGGCTCTAATATGGCTCTAAAACGGACAATAACCTCAAAACAATTGACCATTCTAATGGTTGTGTTGATCGCTGGACCGATCGCTTGCGGCTTGTTGTTGTCTTTTTTTACGCCGCGAAGGCCTGAGCCCGCTTTGCAAGCCAGGGTAAAACTGGATTCCATGTGGATATCACCTAGCAAAACGCCACAAGATCGTCGACTCGTGCCATGCATTTCGATCAAGAATCCTACCGAAGTGGCATGGCGTAACCTATCGATCGGGCTGAACGAGCAATTTTATTGCCAAGAACCCAAGGGTATTCCAGCGGGGGAGCAAGTCTCCCTACCGCTTGAAGTTTTTGTTTCCCGCAATGGAAGCGTTCGATTCCCCGTGGGAAATCGGGATATCAAGTTAGTGACCGTGTTTGCACAAGTTGAAACCGGCGCCCGAGCGGTGAGTGAACACGCGATGCCTTCCATGGTTTATTTTCCACGAACGGCGGATGAGGACGAAGGCTGGATAGGCGGAAGGCAATAGAGTTAGACGATATCGCCAGCCCATCCGTTCGGGATCGCCCCCGACGGATGCGTTTTGGCGTACTAAATTGGCCGTCCCAAATCCCGTTGCCTTCGGCTTTGGGGGCTGTTGATTTGATTTGGTAACCCGAAACGTAAGTGAGGAACGAGACACACCCACTCGCTTTCGCTTCGGGTTTCCATAATTGCCCTATTTCTGCGAACGACCTTAAATCAACAGCCCGTTTGCCCGCCGGCGGCGGGCAAAGCCGAGGGGAACGGGTCGATTCGCGAGTGCCGGCCGTTAGGACGCCAAAACAAGGTCGGTGGGGGACAAGCCTGGGGTGTTAAAACTTTGCTATTGCGGGAGCAATTGGATTGCGCATCTTTTCTTCCACTTCGCCTGATGGAACAGACAGGCAAATTGTACAGACAGGCAAACCGATTCCTTTTGCTTCCGTCGGTTTTCAACCGGCGGGGCCGCATCTGTCAGCTACCAACGCGAAAAGTTCGCAGAGTGATCGCTCTCCGTCGGACTCGTCCGGCGGAAGCAACGTCCTCAATCGTTGCTTCCGCCCGAATAAATCGGACGGAGAGCGGTCAGCGATGCAAACATGAAATGAATATCGGGTATTCGGGGTAGCGGTCAGATATGGCCCCGCCGGTTGAAAACCGACGGGAGCCAGACCAACCTGAAATGCCAGATCGCAGACCTGAAAGGCAAAATCGCAAAACGGAACAAAAATCGCATTCACGCATTTTTTGAACCTACTATTCAAACCTACCAACTGTCGCACCGCCCAGGCCCCTACCGATGGCATCGCGCAGCACGCAGCACGCAAATTTTATCTCGCTCGCAATTTTTGTAACAGAAATGACGAGAAGACGAAAATTGCTAACCCAATACCGCCCGTGAAAAGCGATCCGAACAACCTCGGGGCCTGCGACGCCAGGTACCGTTTTATCTTGAATAGGTCGGGGGGATCGGGATCGGTGAGTCCTTCTTCCAGCATGATATTCCAATAATCCCAAGTGTCCGCAGGCGCTGACTTCAGAGCATGGTTTCTGATGTCTTCCAAAAAATCGACTTCCTTTACGTTGAGATTACCGCCGCTTTGGTTAATCAAAGCAACGTAGGAGTACCGCTCATAGTACAGGTATCCAGCATACGCAAAGGCAATCAATCCAACGATAAGAGAAAGTGCGGCAATTGGTCCTAGCCATGTTGCGGCTTGGCTTGACTTCGCTTGTTTTTTTACCGGAGCGGATGTCGCGAATTCGGCCAATTTTCGAATGGTTGGTACTTCCACCGTTTTGCCACAATTAGGGCATGGCAGGGACATACCCGCTTGGCTTCGATTGACGGGCATATTTGCCCCGCAAGCACACGGTAAAAGAAACTGGGACATAGCTTGGCTTTAGTGGGATATGGAATGGAAAGTCCTATAGAAAAATCACTACGCAAGTGGCGACCAAAAGGCTCATTTCATGAAAACTCATTATTTCATGAAAACTCATTGTGGATGTGCTGATTCTAGCATCCAGGCGACTAGACCTGGAGACGATCGTAGTTAGAATGCTTCTGCACGCAAAGCACCAGCGAAACGTGGCTGCTTTGAGGACGTAGGTTGATTGCAACTGGCAACAACTTCCGCCCAGCCCATGTGTTGATCCCCCGCACTTGATCCTACCCGATGAGTGAAAAGCCTCGCATCCTCGACTGATTCTTTCGCGTCAAGTAAAGCTGCCAACCACTAGTTCATGCTGCGGTTGGTCAAAATACATAGAACACGACCGACGAACAGCGATCCCATTGCAGGCAATTAAACGTGGTAAATACATGGGCGAGAGCGTCAAGGAAGGTTCGATTCGGTCGTGTTCCAAATGCAGCAATTATTTCCGCAATTACGTGGGCTACGTGTACTTTAACGGATTCGTCCAAATACACTGGAGTTCCCCTACCGTCATTCACGGGTTTGTGGTTTTGCAAAACGCAAGCGAACTAGATCACTGAGCCGAACTAGATCACTGAGCCATGGTAGGCTTTCGTTATTCGTAAAAATTTACCAATTATGTTCGGAGTCACGTCGGTAAGCAGTTAGGTGCTACACTTCCTCTGCCTCGCTCAAGCAAGGTATTAGGAATACGTGGACGCAGAGTTGATTAGCAGTGCTAGCACATGAGTTTTCGGTTCCGACCCTTTGAGGTTGTGAATCATAAGGAACTTTGGTGCGGGGATCGTTGACCGACGACGCGTTCATGAGACCGGAACTTTGCTTACACACGAGCACTTCGATCCTCCATTATTTTCGTGGTTTCAGGAGCTATAACCTTGTTCGACGGCCTGTTGGATTTCGATGATGATTTGCCTCGCAGCGCTGACGACTTGGATGGCCTTCGCAAACTGTCGCTTGAGGAGGAAGGTGATGACCAG
>JBBRJI010000148.1:0-10195 GCA_038219625.1 Pirellulales bacterium
GGGCACAGAAAAACCCAATCATGCCCATGAAACTTCCTAGGACCACGCCCATGATGGCTTCACGTCGGAGAACCGTTGCCCAGTCCCGGCCAAACACATCCTTGGTTGTTAACGCCGTAATCACCAGTGTGGAGGATTGACTACCCGAGTTGCCGCCGCTGCTGATAATCAAAGGTATGAATAGCACCAACCACTCGTACTTCTCAAGTTCAACTTGATAGCTCTTTAACAAAAAGGCTGTCGTGAGAGCAGCAAAGAACAAGATTGTCAGCCATATGCCTCGCTTCCACGACAGCGTCGTTAGCGGCGTTCGCATATAAGAGTCCTTCAAGGCCTCCACGGCCGCGATACGTTGAACCTGTTCGGTGGCTTCGGCACGCACCACGACGATCACGTCGTCGTGCGTAATGATGCCCAGCATATGACGCTGGTCATCGACGACCGGTATTGCCAGTAGATTGTAGAAGGCTACTTTCTGTGCGACTTGTTCCTGGTCGTCCTGGACGTTGGCGGTTACCAAGTCCGTTTTCATCAAGTCGACGAGCTTCGTTTCTGGTCGACCGATGGCCGACACCAGTGCTCGTGTGCTAACGACGCCGCGCAGGTGGTTGGTATCATCGGTGACATAGATGTAGTAGATCATCTCCAGCCGTTCGGCTTGTCGACTGAGTTGATCTAGCGCTTGCCGCAGGGTGAGCGACTCGGACAGGCAGGCTGCCTCGGTCGTCATCATGGCCCCAGCGGTTCCCTCGGCGAAGGTCTGCAGTCTGCGAATGTCACGCCGGTCCGTGGCCGGAACCAAGGCCAAAATTTGATCGACTCGCTCGGTGTCTACTTCTCGCAGCAGATCGACTGCATCGTCGGCTGGCAAGTGCGTGACGAGCACGGCGACTTGTTTGTCGTCTTGCGTGGCTAGCAATTCGACTTGTCGGTCCCAATCGAAGTACTGGAAGATCTCTGCTTGCAAACCAGGGTCGGCATGTTGAAGCACCTCCCAGGTTTCCGAGCTTTCGAGCCCTTCCATGAACTCGGCCGTTCGGGCTGGGTGCAACGCCACACAGAATTCGCGCAGTTCCTCCGAAAGCTTGTCCGCAAGCATTTCTCGAAGTTCTGGGAGGAACAGGGTGTTGATCATGTTGGAAAGATTCTTTCGCAGGGCGAAAGGTTACAAGCGTTGATCCAGAAGCTTACGTTGTGGCACTCCTAGATGCAGTGATTTTATTATTGTGGACGAGCGGGGCCCTTCGCTCGTTTTGTTTCTTCCTATCCTGAGCGAGGGCCTCGCTCAGCCACAAAAGCGAACGTAGATTTGATCGATACCCGCGGTCTTGATCAAGTCCATCCGTTGTTTAATCACCTCAGCAGGCATGTGCGAGGTGAATGCATTGAGGATCACCATGAGCTTGCTTTGTTGTTGCGCATCGAGCTCTTTGGCCGCGATCCCGACCTTCGCGGCCAGGTGGGGTTGCGGTTTTCCCGTCCATATGGTACCGCCCAGCCTCTCCAGAGTTATGGTAAGTATCCCCCGAGTAAACTCGAGTAAACTCGGGGGCTTCGCCATGCCCTCGGCTTTACGATCAACCAGCCAGGCTGATCTTGCAAAACTCCAGCAGGGAACCCTTTTCGAACTCGACGTTGCGAACCGCTAAGGCATACTCGACCCGCGATTGGTGGTAGCGGAGGCGTGCGTCCAAAAGACGCCGGTGTGTGCCGAGCAAAACGTCCAAGGCCGGATCGTTAACGAGTTGGTGATCGACAGGTGCAAAGTGGGAGCTAATGCAGCAAGTGTGGCGGTTTAGCCAGTGCCCAAACCTGAGCGAGGGCCCCGCTCAGCTACCTACGCCGTGTGCCACACTTTGGGAATACGATCGAATATAATCGATTCGGACAGGAGTCCCAATCCTATAACGAAATAACCACAATTAACGGGAAATGTGAACCATGAAGTATATCCTCTCGCTCTCTTTAATACTGCTGGCTCCATTAACTCCAACTGCTTCGGTCTGGGCTGATGGGCCGAGGCCAAACATCGTCCTGATAATGGCTGACGACCAGGGCTGGGGAGATACGAGCTACAACGGACACCCGGAGCTCAAGACCCCAAATCTTGATGAGATGG
Source organism: Pirellulales bacterium (assembly GCA_038219625.1). GTDB lineage: Bacteria > Planctomycetota > Planctomycetia > Pirellulales > Pirellulaceae > JBKCUI01. The sequence continues at coordinate 2,120 of JBBRJI010000148.1, forward strand.
CGAAAAAAGGGCTGCGACTTGACCGCTTCTATACGGCACATTTCAATTGCTCGCCGACCCGTGCCAGCGTAATGACCGGCAGGCATCCAAACCGTTGCGGTACATTCAATCCGGGTGCACCGATTCGAGCTCAAGAGTTGACGGTTGCCAAGGTCTTGCAGTCGGCCGGTTACGCCACGGGGCATTTCGGCAAATGGCATCTCAATGGCAAAAACGGCGATAAGAACACCACCGAAGGGAATGGCCGCGCGATCCTAGCGGACGATCCACTTTCGCCCGGCAAGATGGGTTTCGATGAGTGGGTCTCTGCCGATAACTTCTTCGATCTGGAGCCTGTACTCGGTCGCAATGGAGTACCCGAGAAGTTTCATGGTGATAGCTCCGACATCACCAGCGACGAAGCCCTTAAGTTCATTCACAAGCAGGCCGCCGCTGGCAAGCCGTTCCTATCCGTCGTTTGGTTTGGTTCTCCCCACGTGCCCCATATCGCCCTCCCAGCGGATAAGGCTGCCTACAGCACTTTGTCCGAAAAACTGCAAAACTACTATGGCGAGATCACAGCAGTAGATCGAAGCGTCGGTCGACTGCGAGCCGCCCTGCGCGAGCTCAAGATCGCCGATAACACCCTCGTCTGGTACAACAGCGACAATGGAGGTGCGGCAGGCCCCAACTCCACAGGCAATCTCCGAGGTGGCAAAGGTACACTCTGGGAAGGTGGCCTGCGCGTGCCAGGCATTGTCGAATGGCCAGCCCGCATCGCGAAACCCTTTACTAGTGAAATGCCTTGCTCCACGCTCGATATTTATCCTACTGTTCTCGCAGCCACCGGCGCCGTGGCGCAGAACCAGATTCAGCCGTTGGATGGAGTTAGCCTGCTTCCCCTGTTCGATCGAAAATCGGAAGCCCGTAGGAAACCGATTCCCTTTTGGAATCACATCGGGCCGCAGCCCGGGCACGCTGCTTTGCTCGATTGGCCCTACAAACTACACACCAACCCCAAGGCCCTAAAAAATGAGAACGGCAAGCGAGACGCAAACCTTCTCCAAACAGTCCTTTACGACGTTGCCAAAGACCCAAAGGAGACCACCGATATTGCGGCCCAAGAGCCCGAGCGAGTTGCGAAGATGAGCGCTGCGCTCGAAGCTTGGAAAGTCTCTGTCGAATCCAGTTTAACCGGAGCTGATTATGGCAATGTGGAGAGCACGATCGTAAAGTGAAGTAATTTTCGGCCTTCCATTCAGACTCGCCCGATGAAGGCACGATTGCGGGTGTATGTGAGGAAGACGAAATAGGCCATTGTCGCCTTTCGCTCCGCGAAAGCGCGCATCGCCAACGCACTTTCGCAGAGCGAAAGGCGACAATAATTAATCTGCTAGATTCTTCATCACTTGCGACAGAATATTCGGGCCTGGCATTTCGTTAAATTCGTCCTCATTGGCATTAGCCCAATCCATTGCGAGCACCAGTGGCACGTAGGGTATGAAACGCGACGTTCCCTGAGGACTCAAACGTATCGTCGCCCTGGATAGCTGAACCAAAACAGGAACTTGGCGAACCGAATCGGGTGTAGGTCGAGCGCATTCTTCGGAAGGGGATGTGACAAGGTACTCACGGCAGGCGATGGGCCGATCCGAATGGATCGAGCATGATTCCTGTTCGAGAAATGGACAAGGTATTCCAAGTCGAAAATAGTCGATACCAACCGACGCGTTGGCTTCATCCGAAAACTGTTCTGGATTCTGTAGAAGCTCCAGAAGCTTAGCTTCGTTCAGTTTTTCCACGGCGTCATCGAATCGACGCCGGATCTCCGTTCGTCTAGGTTCGGGCATCGAGTCCACGAGCTCGCTCAACTGCCGTGCTTCCAGGCGGGAAATAGGAACTAGTTGCCGACAACACGCTCCGCAGCCCGCTTTGCATTGGACGGTCTTCCCTTCCGCTTCCACTTGCATGACGGCCAAATCGACAAACGCATTTGACATCTGTTGCAGCACGGGCAGCAACCGTTGCGGGTGGATGGGAATCTTCGGGATGGTGACCTTCATTTCCCGTGGCTGCCCGTTCGCCCGGAAAGCAATATTGCCAGTCACCCAATTGCTTGGATCATCTAGTTCATCTGACATAATACCTTCTTGGCTTTTATCGTGGCTGTAAGTTTTTGCTGATCTTCGTGATAAACAACAAGCTTCTTTTGATAGCTCGCATCGGTTTTTGCGATGATCAACGATTGTGGACTGCCAGCCCGATCGGTTGTGCAATTTATATCCGCTTCGGCTAAGCGCAAATGCGATTCGACATGCTCTCGATCTGTTTTGAGGCTTCGGAATCGATACATTGGTTGGGTAGACGACAGCAAAAAGCGATTGACTTCAGCACAATTGGCGCAAGTGCAGAAAATTTTGGATTCCCTTGTCCAATCGATGGGCGCTTGAGGCTCCGAAATGGTGGCTGATTCGAAAAACGCGATCAGTGCGTCGATCCAGCGGCGAATTTCCGTTAGGGATGATTGGTCGACGTCGGACTTATTGTTCCCCAGGCTCAATGCGTTCTCGACGATTTCGCTCAATAAACCGTATTGAAGCGTCCTAATGGGATATCTCGCCTCTTGCTGTTGCAAAAACGAAACCCACGTGCGTAGCCCGTTCGACGACCGAGTTGAAATCAGCGCCTGGAAGACGCGAACGGACAGCTTTACTCGAATTTTTTCAGATCCCCAATTCGTCGTAAACTCATGCGATGGTGCAATGCGATCACAGACTTGCGCCGTCAGCAATTCGACGAGTGTTTCTGCAATATCTGCGGGCGCTTTGGCTCGCTTCATTTCTTCATGAAAAACGATGGCAAAATCGAGATCACGGAAGATGGTATGTGGAGTGCTGTTCTTAAACCACTCCTGCAATCCGATTTCGAGTTGCTCCCAACCGTATCGCTGTCCGAATTCTACGAGGTTCGGCGCGTTGCATGGGTGATCGTGTTTTGTCAGCACTGTCGACATGTATTCGGCTGCGATTTCGGCTGCGTCGAGCTGGTCCAATTCTGCAAAGATGTCTTGCTTCAAAAGGTCAGGGGCATCCGCTTTTTGTACGGCCCATCGCTGCACGATAATGCCCGCTAACTCGCAGGCTTCGTCACGCAGGACCTCTTGCTTTGCCGCCGAAGATTTCCCAATCAACGTGATCCATTTTTGCAATTCGGAAAGTCCGATAGATAGCCCACGATCACATAACAATTGTAAATCGGCACCTGCCGGCCATATTACCATCGCGGCTCGATGGTACCAACGGTCGATAGTCAGTCCCTCGTTTCCTAAGTAGCCGCTAACTTCTTCACGCGATGGGGTGAGTGAATCCCAATCGGCGGTGCTGATGATCTCACGGGGCTCTACTTTAGCAACACCAAGAGATGCTCTCGTTCCAGAGGAATCGATCCAACCATCGACGGTCGTTGAGTGCTCGTAGAGCTCATTCATGGGCATCGGTTTGACGTTTCTTTTGCCGCTACGGCCTTCCTCATCCCATTCGGTGTCACGCGAATAGAATTTCTCGCCGATCGTTTCATAGTAGTCAGCGTCCCCTTTTTCTGCACGCGTCAGAAGGGTTAAGTAACAAGCACAATTCGCTTGCCTAGCAGCATCGAAAATCTGTTTTGCTTTCTCTCGGTCTGTCCCCTTGAGCAGTTCGGCACTGACTCCGCGACTTGTATAGCGATGGTCCAGGACGATAACCGCTTTGGTAATTTCTTTCGGCCAATGCGCGAAAACACTTGCTAGACCCTTCAGAGCGAGGGTCTCGCTCTGACACGCGGAATCCGTCGATTCGATTGAGCTAATTAAGGAATTGCGTTTTGATGTGTGCGCAATTGGGTTCGCAACCAAGTTGTAGACTAGGGACACGCGATGTCCTGATCTGACAGGTTTGACTTCATGTTCGCAATCGGCGTAAAAGGCGGTGAAATTGATGCCTCGTTTGGTTGCCGCTCGCTCGGTATCGAGTATTACTTCTTTCCCTTCGTGTCGGACGATTAGTTCGCCTCCTGAGTGTTTGCATGGAAGCGTGATAACCAAAGTGGCGACCATACGATCCATCTTCTCGCCGTCGCGGTGCGGCAAAAAGAATCCGCCCTTTTCATAGACGAGAAGTCGGTATAGGTGTGCTGATACGTCGGAATCTTTCAGCCGCATGGAATGGCGAACGTGATCGACGATCTTGTGGACGACGGCGTCCCATTCGGGATTGCGAAGATCGAATTGGTCTGGAAGCAATTCCCAGACATTGCGGACCCGCGTATCGACGAAGGTCCCTTCGCCCTTCCCAAAGGGTGCTTGTCTCGCGTAAGTGATAATCTTCTCGGCGGTCATTTTCGAAATAGGCAGTTGGAACGCACTCTGTCCACCGACCGAAAGCTTTGGAGAGATGATTGGGATATCGCCCGAGCAGCAAAAATGAATCTCTCGGTCGGAATCGACGAGGTTTTCGAGAACAGATTTTTTGAATTCTTCGCTCATGTAACTAACTTCAGTTCGGATAGGGGTCGGCGAAGGCCCCGAAGGCGTTTAGGCCGCCGTCGACGGATAGGTCGGTGGCGGTGATGAACGACGCTGCGCTGCTCGACAACCATAGGACTGCATGAGCTATCTCTTCCGGTCTTCCAATGCGACCCATGGGGTGCCGATTCGCAAGTTCATGTTCACCACCTTGCGCATCGAGGCTGGCTCGAACCAAGGGTGTATCAATCGCACCCGGAGATACGCTGACCACCCGTATACCCTGGCGCGCGTACTCGATCCCCCATTGCATCGCTTGCAAAAGATTGGCAGCTTTGATCGGACCATAAATTGGAACTCTCCTGGCCGTCCTGTGCCCCTGGCCACTTGCAATGTTGACTACCACTCCACTTTGTTGCTGGCGCATGACCCGCAGCGCGTATTTAGCCATATAGACGTAACCTGATAAATTCACCGCTAACATGCGATCATAGTCCTCAGATCGGATATCTTCCACGCGGACATAAGAACTGGGTGGTTGAATGGCCGCATTGTTGACTAGGACATCTAGTCCGCCGAACTCGGAGGTAGCTTCGTCGACGACTCTCGAACACTCCTCTTCCCGCGCGACGTCTGTTTTACGAAAGGTAATCCCTGGTCGGAGCGACGCAGCCGCATTGTCGTCTACGTCGGCGCATAAGACGTGAGCCCCGGATGCCGCGAAAGCTTCGCAAATCGCACGGCCAATACCGTTGCATCCACCGGTTACTAACACGACTCGCCCAGAGTGATCGTACTGGACGCTTCCAAGTGGTCGGCGGATGTTCATGACGATTGATTCTTTACAACACGGAGTGTTAGTCGACCTTGAGTTTGCGTCGAAAGACCTTGTCGCCGTTGGTGACATAAAGATATTCGTGGTTCAAACCAGCAAGGCTACAACTGGTAAGCGGTTGGGCCTCGTTGGGCTTGGGCAGTACGCCGCACTGACGGCCAGTCGGATCAAACACTTGGATTCCAAGGGCTGACGTCACATAGTAACGTCCCGATTTGTCGACTGCCATGCCATCCCCCTTCGATGCGAGTTGGTAAGGAGGCGGTTCGTTGAACTTAAACTCTCCCTTTGGATCTATGGCAAGTCGCATTGACATGGTTGGCATTTTGGCATCGAGCGAGCCATCCGCATTTACGCGAAACGTCCATACGTTCTCGCCACCGTAATCGGAGACAGCCAACGTTCCACCGTCCTTGGAGAGCGCGATGCCGTTCGGCTTGGTAATGCCGGTGTCGACAGGAGTGACTTCGCCTGTCCTGATACTGATGCGGGTGATACGTTGTGGTTGTGTTTCGGTGATGTAGATGAAGCCATCGGAACTCACTGCCAGATCGTTTGGGGCAACGTTGGTTGCAATCTCTTTGACCGCGCCGGAACTAAGGTCGATCGATACCACACGCTTTTTTGCTCCTTGGCAGCCGTACAGCAAGCCGTCGGGTCCGAACTTGAGTCCACTGACCGCTTCCTTAGCGACCTCAGTTCGTTTGCCATCCGCCACGCTAAGTTTGTAAATGGCTGGGGCCTTCATGTCGGAATAGAAAAAATTTCCGTCGGCGTCTGGGCAAGGAGCATCGGCAAAGCCCAAGTTGTCTGCGACCACTTCCCAAGATTGGTCGAGTAGAAGCAGTTTGAGCAAGGTCATATCGCCCTTGAGATCCCCTTTGGTGTCCAATACAGCTTGATGCTTTTCCTTCCTCCAGAGCCACTTGAGAGCTTCGGGGAAAATCGCACTGGCGTGGTCAGCGTTGTGTCCGAAGCCTTCTGCCCAATCGAATCGCAAATCGTATCCCATGTAATGCAAAGCGGAGGCCATGAGTTGATTCGACAAAGGCCAATTCCCAAAAGGGTTGTCGAGGTCACCACTGGTGTCGGCTAGGTAGACTCGCAATGGTTTTGGTTCGGTTTTACGAATATGAGATGGGTAAACGTTGCCGCCGCGGAGGTTCGTGAAGCTTCCGATGGACGAAAGCACCTTGCGAAACGCGTCAGGACGTTCCCAGGCCGCGGTGAAGGAACAGATACCACCGGAACTCGCCCCGCAAATGGCCCGCATCTCGGGGTCTTTCGACACGCTGAACTCTTTCTCGACTTCTGGAATGATTTCCTCAAGCAGGAATCGGGCATAGCGATCGCCAAGGCTATCGTATTCAAAGCTTCGATTGGAGTTTTTCCAAGGACTGTCCGGCTTGCCTTTCGATTTGTCGTGTCCAGGATTGAGGAAGACTGCAATGGTCGTAGGCATATCGCCGCGCGCAATGAGATTGTCGAAGACGATAGGCACTCGAAAACGTCCTTTGACATCGAGGTAAGAATGGCCATCCTGGAAGACCATCAAAGCGGCTGGCTGTCCCTTGTTGTATTGGGCCGGGACGTAGATTGACCAATCGCGTACCGTGTTTTCGAAAACTTTGGATTCCCACGGAGTCATCTTTTCGACCTTTCCCTGCGGCACGTTGTCGTTGACGACAGCGTCCGGATGAGGTTTCCAAGCAGCAGGTTTGTCCTGAGATTTTGGCGCTGATGGCGAGTTGGCTTGATCGGACCAAAGCCAGCGGAGGGCGTTTGCAATCTGGTCGCCGCCCCAAGTTCCACTGTGTCCTCCTTCGGTCATCACAAATTGGGTTTCGTAACCCGCGAAGCGCAACGCGGATGCAAGGTCTTGATTGCCAAGCGGCCAGTTTCCAAAGAGATTGTTTAGGTCGTCCTTGCCGTCTTGTAGGTAGACTTTGATGGCTTTGGGTTTGGGTTTGGATTTGCGAACGAGGGCTGGGTAGTCGCTGCCGCCGCGTATGTTGGTAAAGCTTCCGATGTGGCTAAGCACTTTGCCGAATTGATCCGGTTTTTCCCAAGCGGCGGTGAAGGCACAGATACCGCCGGACGAGATGCCGCCGACCGCGCGTTGTTTGGGGTCGGTCGAGACATTGAGACCCTTGAGTGCAACGGGTAGGAATTCGTCCACGAGAAAACGTGCGTAGCGGTCACCCATCGAGTCGTACTCGAATGAACGGTTGCTGCGGTCAATTGCACCTGGCTTATTAGCCGGTATGGTCCCAGGGCTAACGAAAACTGCGATAGTGACCGGCATGGCTTTTTGATGAATTAGATTATCGAACACAATCGGTACTCGAAAGGCGCCGTCGGATTTCGAATAGCCGGGACCATCTTGAAACACCATTAAGCAGGCGGGAGTGTCCTCTGAGTATTGTGCAGGAACATACACGCTATAGTCACGACGGGTGCCGGGAAAGATCTGGCTCTCGGAGAAAACGCCCGAGGTGATTTTGCCTTGCGGAACACCCGATTGCACATTCCGATCGGGGTTCGATGGATTAAGTCCTTCGTCGGCTCGCAGTGACGACAGGCAAAGGAACGCAACGAGTGCGATGCATTTTATGAGTTTCATATGGAGAGTTTTTGAAAGAGTTTCGGTGGGCGAATCAAGTTTATTGTAATTGATGGTTCGCCTCCTTTGTTTCGTGGATCCGCCCTTTCCGTGGTTGTAGACGTAGAGTCCACGGTCCTCTGACGGTGTTTGTCCTAC
>JBBRJI010000149.1:0-10193 GCA_038219625.1 Pirellulales bacterium
GTCAGCAGCAGCCCATGGCAGATTTACGATGCGATCGATCAGTTTCTCCTCGACGAACATTTCCCCTCTGGAAGCATGCATCTAAAGTGGTTTCGATTGCGAGACGAGGTCTTCAAGCGATGGCAAATCATCCGGCGGAAAAGCAAGGGAGGGGTCATTCGAAACTTGATCAAACGCCTCCCCGAACGAACTTTCCTATTGGTCGGTGACAGTGGCGAACGAGATCCAGAAATCTACGCCAAACTTGCCTCGAAGTTTCCAGCACAGGTTGCACGCATTTGCATCCGGCAAATCGACGCGAATCCTCTCGATGCAGAAAGGCTGAACAAGATCTACCGTCGTTATGGAATGACGGTGCCTATCCAAGTCTTTGCGAACCCCATCCAGCTTGGAGACTTGATCGTTCCGTAGGGAGTGCGTTTACCAATCGCACTTTCGAAGAGCGAAAGACGACAACATTACGCTGCTTTGGAATTTACTGCTGCAAGCATTCGACTTGACCGTATCGTGCGATTGGTCGCTGAATTGCCATGAGCGCATCTGCTGTTGGAACAGACGCGCAGACGCAGATTTAGTCCGTGTGCAATGACGAGTAACAATCCACCTAGCGGCGTCATCCACGGCTGGACGATCGCAATCAGTTCTGGACTGACAACACTCGCGGTGAAAACAGTTAATGGGGCGTCGTACGAGGAATGTTCCGGTGACGCAAACAAGGGATGGTTATGCGAGACATTTGAGGGATCGCCGTGCTGTGCGCGTGTATCCGAAACACTGGCAATCGAATGCGAACAGCATTCCTCTGGAAGAAAAAAGGCAGCAGCAATCAATAACCCTAAGCCAGCAGTGGACAGGGACAAAACGCTGTAGTCTCGAAAACGTCGAAAAGCTGGCCAAATTGCCAGAGAGACCATTCCAACACATACAACCGCAGCAATCTGATGAAATCGAGGACTCGCCAACCACTCGGTGAAAGTCAATGTCGGCAATAGAGCCAATAGAATCGGTGTTGCAGCACAATGGATGGCACAGATGACCGAGGCAATGATTCCCAAGCTATCTTTCCACCGATTCAATCTTCTCTCCATGGTATAGTTGTCCTGCTACTTTGATTCGGCTCAGGTTGGAAAGCTAAGTACCCGCATTGGTTTGCTCCCGCAACTCGCCCGTTGGTTATCATATCGAATCGAGGCGCACCTGCAATGTTATTGCAAAAGAATCCCCAAATATTTGCACTCAAATTGTTCTCGGATACCAAACCGGAAAGTCAATCTCGATGAACCAGTCCATTAGGTTCAATCCGTCCAGGGACCAGGTCCAGGCAAACTATTTGAAGGTTTCCGACCGCGTCCAGGTAGCCGCGAGTCGTTCTGGACGACTTCATGACGAGATTCAGGTGATTGCGGTGACAAAATACGTGGACGCGACAATTTCGAGGTGGCTGGTAGAGTTGGGGTGTAGCAGTTTAGCGGAAAGCCGACCGCAAGTTCTTTGGGAAAAGGCGGCTGCACTTTCGGATTTGCAAGTCGATTGGCATTTGATTGGTCATCTGCAACGGAACAAGGCAAAACGTACGTTGCCTTTGGTTTCCACCATGCATTCCTTGGATTCCATAAGGATTTTGGAGCAGATTCAACAGGATACGGTCGAGTGTTCGAAGCCTCTCCGACTGTTGTTGGAAATAAACGTTTCGGGGGACCGGGAAAAGACCGGAATACTTGTTTCCGAGGGGGAGGACTTGCTTGACTTGTGGCAATCGAAATCCCATGAATTTCCAAATCTATCCATCGTTGGGTTGATGGGGATGGGCAGTTTGCAAGGGGGGACTGAGCAAGCCCGCCGAGAATTCTCTGAACTTCGGAATCTTCGCGAAGTCTGGAAAAAACGCTATGGAATGCAACTAAAGGAACTCTCGATGGGGATGAGTCAAGACTTCGAAACGGCTATCGAAGAGGGTGCGACAATGGTTCGAATCGGATCAATCTTGTTTGCAGATTGACCGTACAATGTAGTTTTTCGGTCCCCGAAAGTGCGTTTCCTATTGGTACCTTACAATATTTGCCTGTGATAGGTATGCGCCTGGTTGTTGCCCCAATAGGTGCCGGCTGTTGCCCGAATAGATGCCTGGCACCTATTGTCTGGCACCGCACCTATTGTCTGGCACCTATTGTCAAATATGACCACCCGCTTTCGATCATGCTGTTCGAAAAGTGGAGGTCGACTTGGGCAAGGACTCGTCGAATTGTGTTGGCTTCGATCAAAGCGGCAACGTCCGTGTTGATGTTCTCGACGCCGCTATCCATAGAGACTTGCGAGAGCACATGTTCTGTTGCTTCTGAATAGCTCGAAACGAAAAAGGGTGAGCATTTGCTCACCCACTCCATTGTTTCGGTTGTAGCTGAATTCGTTGTGCTTCCAACATTGTCGCCTTTCGCTCTGCGAAAGTGCGTTAATGGGGCGCACTTTCGCAGAGCGAAAGGCGACATTGAAAGCTTCCTAGGTTGCCGCGACTTCGAAGGCTGGCTTGGTAGCTTTGTTTGTTACTCGGTCATTCTTGCCGACAAACTCAAGAATCGCTCGGGTTCCGTTGTCGCCCAATCGAGGTTTGGCCAAACGCATGATTCGAGTGTAGCCACCTGGGCGAGCGGTAAATCGAGGTGCAATTCGGTTGAAGAGAACGTCGACAGCTTGTTTGTCACGAATCATCGCATAGACGCGTCGACGGGCTGTGATGCCTGGAGAACGAGCGTCAGCCCACTTTCGCCACATATCACTTTTTCGCCATGCTTTCCATTCTTCGGTACCGCGTTCAGCCTTGGTTGCGAACTCTTCGGCCCCTGCTTCGCCGGCCAATCCTTTGATCGCGATGGTAATGCACTTCTCGACCATTGGGCGAATTTCCTTGGCCTTCTCAAGAGTCGTGATGATTCGACCGGGCACTTTGGGGGCGTTGGGCTCCAGTTCGGTGGTTTCTCGTTCGGTCAGGAAAATTGCCGAAACCATGTTCGCAAACAGTGCCTTACGGTGCGACGAATTGCGTCCTAGAACGCGACCTTTTCTACGGTGTCTCATGACGGATATCCAAAACGATTTAGCAAATGATTAAGTTGAAAGACAGCGAACCCGCGGCTAGCTATCGGATTAACGCAACGACGGAACTCGCATGCCAAGATGCAAGCCCATGTTGCCGAGCTTTTCGCGAACTTCCGTCAGCGTAGTCTCACCAAAATTTCTGACTTCCAGCAATTGATCTTCGGTTCGCTGAACGAGATCTCGTACTTGACGAATCCCTTCGGCTTCCAAGCAGTTATTTGCTCGGACTGAGAGTTTCAGTTCAGCGACAGTCGTATTGAGCTTGGCTTCGAGTTGAGCCTCGGCACTGCCAGGTCCTCCACGAGCTACCGCATGGACCTGCTTGCCCAATTCGCTCGACTGAACGAACGGGTTGAGGTGCTTTCGCAGAATTTTGGCGCCTTCGACCAAAGCCATCTCAGGGTGAACCGAACCATCGGTCCACAATTCGATGATCAATCGATCGTAGTTGGTTTTTTGCCCCACACGTGTTTCTTCGACGAAGTATCGAACGCGAACGACAGGGCTGTAGACCGCGTCTACAGGAATGATCCCGATTTCGTGATCGCCAGAACTGTGTTCGGTGGCGGGAACGTAGCTTCGACCGTTTTCAACAACCATTTCCATCATAAATGGAACGTCGGCGGTCAAGGTCGCTAGCACGTGATCCTTATTGATGATCTCGACGTCCGAATCTGTCTGAACGTCGGCCCCGGTGATCGGACCAGCCTTGTCTCGAGTCACCGTCAAAACACGCGTGTTATCGCTGTGGTTCTTGACAACCAAGCTCTTTACGTTCAGAACGATTTCTGTGACGTCTTCCAGGACACCTTGAATCGAGGAGAATTCGTGCTGAGCCCCACGAATTTTGATTTGCGTTACGGCACTACCTTCCAGACTGGAAAGAAGCACGCGACGCAAACTATTGCCGATCGTCGCTCCGAACCCGCGTTCGAATGGTTCTGTCGTAAACTTCCCGTAGGTCGACGAAAGCGTCGAACGATCGATACTCACTTGACTCGGTAGTTCTAATCCACGCCAACGAATATGCATTGCCTAAGTACTCCAATAACAACTAAAACTGACTCGTAATGACTCTATTGAACTCAATCCAATTAAACGCGACGACGCTTGCGTGGGCGGCAACCGTTGTGCGGAATCGGCGTGATGTCCTCGATCAATTTGACCGTAATGCCCGCTGCTTGAAGAGCAGTAATTGCAGATTCACGACCTGAACCAGGCCCTTTGACTCGGACTTCGATTTCCTTAACGCCGAACTTGGCTGCCTTCTCCGCAGCTTGCTGTGCGGCAAGTTGACCGGCGAACGGAGTGCTCTTGCGAGATCCCTTGAAACCACTAGTTCCAGCACTGGCCCAGCACAAAGTATCACCCTTCATGTCGGTGATCGTTACTGTCGTGTTGTTAAACGTTGCCTTAACGTGAGCAACCGCCGAGGTGACGTTGCGTCTAACCTTGCGTCGCTTGTTTTGAACCGAAGCACTGGTATTTGCTGCTGTCTTGGCCACAGTGGGACCGTTCCTTCAAATCGAAATGCGGATGATACTTGTGTACGAAAATGGTCGTTCGCGGTGCGAACCGACCGCAACCCATTGACGGATCGCGGCATACAAAACGTTGGCCTGCGACAACTATCGCAAGTCCTTAACGCCCTTCTTACCTGCAACCGTCTTCCGTGGTCCCTTGCGGGTACGGGCATTGGTGCGTGTGCGTTGACCGCGAACCGGCAAGCTTTGCTTGTGCCGAACTCCACGATAACACTTGATTTCCCGCAGTCGGTGAATGCTTTGACCGATTTGGCGACGAAGTGGACCTTCGACGGTGTAATCGCGTTCGAGCAAGGTTGACAAGCGGCTCAATTCGTCTTCATCCAGGTCTCGCGCCTGTTTGGTCGGATTGATTTTGGTCTTTACGCACGCTTCCCGAGCAATAACCGGGCCAACGCCGTAAAGATACTGAAGCGAATAAATGACTTGCTTGTCATTCGGAATATCAACACCGAGAAGACGCGGCATACTTGCCTACTCCTAAACCTTTATCTACCTGGACTTTACGCTAAATTGCTCGCGGTGGATTTCGTCGATAAATCGTCGATCAACCGCGTTTTCCCCACCGGGAAGCCCCACAGTGTAGCGATGCAGTGCCAAACCCTGCAAGGGTTAATCATCGGGTTTGGCACGCATTTTTCTACACAGGGCTAAGTTCGGCAAGCGGAGCATGCCAATTGAGTCGAATTAAAGCCAAAAAAGTCCCAGCATTTTCCGTGTTGAACAGGGTTCTCCGTGTGGCACAGGGTTCTCCGTGTGGCACAGGGTTCTGGGTGTGGCACAGGGTTCTCCGTGTGGCACAGAGGGTTCTCCGTGTGGCACGCCCAAAGCGATTAGCGCGATTAGCGATGGGCGTGGGAACTGAGGCAAATGCCACTAGCGATTCACCACGCCCTTCGTAACCTCAGGGACGTGCCACACGTAACCTCGGGACGTGCCACATGGGGGTGCAGCTAAATCAGTTCATCGAGTTGCTTGACCAAATCGCCAAATTGGACCAAAGCTGTCTCAACTGGCGCTGGCTGCGTCATATCCACCCCAGCCCCCTTGAGCAAATCCAACGGGTCTTTCGAGCAGCCACCCTTCAGAAAACCTAAATAGTCGTCAAGCTCAGCCTTCCCACCCTCAAGCACTCGCTTGGACAAGGCAATGGCGGCCGACAATCCAGTCGCATACTTGTAGACGTAAAACGCTCTATAAAAATGCGGAATCCGGAAACACTCCAAGGCCAGTTCATCGTCCACCACAAAATTAGGGCCGAAATATGCGGTCAGCAATTCCCTGTAAACCGACTTAAAGCTAGCGACTGTCAATGGCTCCCCACTCTCTGCCATTTCATGGGTGATCTTCTCGAACTCCGCGAACATGGTCTGCCGCACGATTGTTGCGCGAATGCTATCAATCTCGTGATTGAGGATCGAAGCCTTTTCCTCCTTAGTCTTTGCGTTCTGGATCATGTAGTGAGCAAGCAACTGTTCGTTGAAAGTGCTCGCGACTTCTGCCACGAAGATCGTATAATTGTAGTATTGAAACGGCTGATTGGCAGCCGAATAGTAGCTGTGCATGGAATGACCTGCTTCATGCGTCAACGTAAAGACATCGTTGAGCACATTCGACTTGAAATTCATCAAAATGTAGGGCTCTGCGTCGAAGGTGCCGCAGCTAAAGGCCCCGCTCTGCTTGCCCTGATTCGGATAACGATCACACCAACGGCCTCGCAATCCTTTTTCAAGAGCGTGGCCATACTCCTGACCAAGCGGCTCGAGCGACTTCATGATGACCGAAATCGCTTCATCCCAATTATGATGCGTTTGCTGTGCCGACAGTACTGGCACGTACGTATCGTAATGGTGGATGTCAGCTAATCCCATTTTTCTTCGTCGCATGTCAAAATAGCTATGCACTTCCGGCAAACGATTCCGAACTGCCGCAATCAAATTATCGTAGACGCTCAACGGAACATTGTCGGCGAACAACGAACTCTCTCTCGCGCTAGGGTATTTGCGAGCTTTTGCATAATAAACATCCCCATGAATACTGCCAGCCAGAGTGGCCGCCATCGTGTTCTCGTGCCCGTGAAACTGTTTGTAGTATTGGTGAAACGCTTGCGTTCGGACATCGCGATTCGGCGAAATGAGAAACGAACTAAACGACGCATTGGTTAGCTCCGTGGCGACTCCGTGCTCATTGACGACTTCGCCAAATTTGAGGTCGGCGTCATTCAATTGACGAAACGCTTTGTTGGCTGTTTGCGCCATCTCGCCTTGCATGGCCAACAAGTTTTCTTCAGGCTGGCTGAGTGTATGCTTGCGATAGCGATTGATACGTTCTAAGACCAAGGAATAAGGTTTTAGGCATTCCTCGGCCATCATGCTTTCCATTCTCTCTTGAGGAATAGACAAGATCTCGGGCCGAACAAAACTGGCGGCTTGGCCAGCTTTGGTCGCAAGGTTCTGATACCGTGCGACGAAGCCTTGGTAGTGGCTATTGCCTTGGTCCTCCGTCGTCTTCAAAAAAGCATACGTCCCCAACCGTTCGCCAAGCCGATCTAGTTTGACATCGAAAGCTAAGCATTGTGCCAAGATCTCAGCCGATTCGGCAATTCGGCCGGAGAACTGAGCTAAGCCTGCGATCTCCTTGTCAAATTGCGATAAAACCTCCATCCAAGCGTCATCCGATTCGAACAGGCTGCTTAAGTCCCAAGTTTCGCTGACAGGAACTTCGGAACGTTTTGGGTTGGCGTTGGCTGCTGGGCTGCGTACAGTCATTTGGATGTTTTGCTTTCTATGGAAACCGATGTTGCTGTTGGAACAGATAGGTTACACGGACGAGCTTTTTCTCGGCACCCCGAATTCCATCCTAGCCGATCGCATAGAATTGATAAAAATGTGGCCCGGTGGTCTTCACTCAAGATTCAAGCATTGTCGCCTTTCGCTCTGCGAAAGTGCGAATACCAAACGCACTTTCGCGGAGCGAAAGCCGACAAAAAATCCCAATTATGATGAAATCGCAGCGAGCTCAAATTGTCCAATCTCGACTGGATGGTCTCTATCCTGAGACACCTATTCCATTGGACCACACGGACACGTACACCCTGCTGGTGTCGGTACTCTTAAGCGCCCAGTGCACCGACAAAATGGTCAATCGGGTTACCCCGTCACTGTGGAAACTGGCGGACAACCCGTGGGATATGTCAATTCAAAGTGTTGAGAAGATTCGAGAAATCATCAAACCGTGTGGCCTTAGCCCGCAGAAATCCAAAGCCATCAAAGAGTTATCTTCGATGCTGGTGCTTGAACACGGCGGCAAGGTCCCAGAGTCCTTCGAAGCGTTGGAACGCCTGCCGGGTGTCGGGCATAAAACCGCTTCGGTCGTCATGAGCCAAGGATTCGGGCATCCCGCCTTTCCAGTCGACACTCATATACACCGACTGGCACAACGCTGGGGACTCACCAATGGTCGCTCTGTCGTGCAAACCGAAACTGACCTAAAGAGACTATTCGATGAATCGATTTGGAATAAGCTTCATCTTCAAATCATCTTTTACGGCCGCGAACACTGCACAGCACGAGGTTGCGACGGAAAGGTCTGCAGTATCTGCACAGAACTGTTTCCCAGTCGTAAGAAAGCCGTGTTGACCAAGAAATAAGAAGAGAAGGAGCGTCCCGAATTGATCCCGTTGCGGCCTATCCAGTTCAAGCTTCCGAATCGATGGTACCGACCCTTTGTGGATCTTGTGTACCCACGTATGTGCTTGCTATGCTCCAAACTCATTGTGGATTGCGAGCAAGAATCGTTGTGTTCGAAATGCCAATCCCAAATTCGGCCGACCGAATCGGGTTGCTTGCGGTGCAGTGCCCCCTTGCCAGCCGCCCACGGTACATTGGTTGAAGCTTCCGCAACGTGTTTTTACTGTGAGCGACGCAAATGGGCATTTCGACATGCTTACTGCTATACCGCTTACGCGGGGATTGCAGCCCGAGCTGCCAGAAAGATCAAGCAACAGAATTGCGAGTCGTTATCAATCGAGCTAGGCAAGAGAGTCGGTCGATGGCTTCAAACGCATGCACCCTTCGATTCGAAAATCTATGATTTTATTGTCCCAATTCCGCAACATTGGTTTCGAAGAGTAACGGTCCGCTATAACCAAGCGGAAGTGCTGGCGGAAAATATTTCACGGATACTAGAGATTCCCGTACGACGGCATTGGCTTGTTCGAACGAGGTGGACGGACAAACAAGGGACCAAAACGATTGTCGAACGGCGTACGGGCTTAGTCGACTCCTTTGGATGCAAGGCGGTCGATGCGATCAAGGGAGCAAAGTTTTTGATCGTGGACGACATCGTTACGAGCGGAGCGACAGCCCACGAAGCCGCCCGCGCATTGCGCAAGGCCGGAGCGACTCGCATTGACATCGCCGCATTTGCTCGCGGTGTGGGTGCTTTCAACAATCGCAAACCGTAGGTACATAACTTGTCGTGTTCTCACCAGTCCCAACCATCAAGACGCTCATCTTTTTCATTTCGAATTTCCTTGGGAGAGTCATTCGACCTTGAGTGCCGAATCGCAATCCGTTGAGGAGCGATTCTTCGAACAGGCCTTGCAAAAGCAGATTGGAGGCGAGCAGCTTTTTCGTATCACTATCACGTCGTTTCTCGACGCATACAATTTCGAAGTTCGCCGGGTGATGAAGTGTTGTACTCATCATATTTTGCCCTCTGGGCATATCATTCCATTTTGTGCCTACAATGTCTTGTACCGAAACGGCCATGTGCCACTCCCTCCTTTGCTCCACTAGGAGTAGCCTCGCCGAGCCTTCCATTAGGGCTTTTCCTAATGGAGGCCAAAATGTGGGAGACATCGAAAGATAGTGTCGTGGCGAGTTGCTTATGCATGTGTTTTGTTCTTCTCGATTGCCGTAGCCATGCGACTAGCGCATGGCCGACAAAAGCGATTGGACCTAACGCGTTCGCAACGGGTTCTCATTGGAGTATCGGCCTTTGTCGGTTCGATGATCGGTTCGAAAATTCCGTTTTTGGGCGATCGTGGCTGGGGTGCTTTCTTCGATGGCACGGTCTGGTTCGCCGATGGCAAAACCATCCTGTGGGGGATCGCGGGGCGGTTACGCCGCCGTGGAGCTTGTAAAGTGGATTGCAAATATTCGGACACGAACGGGGGATACGTTTGCTCTGCCCGTGGCTGTGGCGGTTGCCATCGGACGAGTTGGATGCTGCCGCTCTGGGCGTGCCACACGTGGCACACGTGCCACACGTGCCACACGTCTCGTCCCCACACGCAGTTGTCGCCTTTTGCTCCGCAAGTGATGGATCGAAACCATATGAGCTCCACAAAATCGATATCCTGGCACATCGCAAGCCGCTGGCAGGAATTTGAAGGGGAGGTTCGGTCTGCAGTTCTACGATCGATCTGTTGACACTGCTCATTGCCTTAGGCTTGGCCGTCGAAGATCGAGGGCTGCTCATCCCGTTTGCAATATTCATGGGGCCAGCTTATGCCGTCACTTTTTTTCGAGGAATCGTTTCGCGCGGGGCTAA
>JBBRJI010000150.1:0-10180 GCA_038219625.1 Pirellulales bacterium
ACTCCGTGTGGAGAATTGCGTCGAGAATTGCGTCGAGAATTGCGTCGAGAATTGCGTCGAGAATTGCGTCGAGAATTGCGTCGAGAATTGCGTCGAGAATTGCGTCGAGAATTGCGTCGAGAATTGCGTCGAGAATCACGGCACGGAGTGCCGTGCTACACTGTTTCTGTTTCTTGGCTTTGTTTGCGATCGCAAAAGCCGATGAGTTGGAACCGCTTCGGTACAACCACCCTGGCTTGGTCGTCGATTTGGGAGTTGGCCTTTGGGCTTGGCCACTTCCGTGCGATGCGGATGGGGACGGGGATTTTGATATGATGGTATCGTGTCCCGATAAGCCTTCAAATGGTGTTTGGCTCTTTGAGAATACAAGTGGAGACACGTCGAAACACAAAATGCCTGTGTTCAAGCCTGGGCGACTGCTCAGCAAAACGGTGCATTACGTCATGCCGAGCTATGTCGGCGGAGGAATGCGAGTTCTATCGCCAGGACAGGAGTATGTCGACTTTACCCGGAGCGGCACAACCGAAAAGCAGCCGTTGCCGATTAATCCCAAGTTTCATAAACCGCTGGGGAAGCAGACCAAGGGCCCGAAAGTGCGGCACAACCAATGGCGATACGCGGACTATGATGGCGATGGCAGCTTGGACTTGATCGTAGGTGTCGAGGACTGGAGCTACTACGGTTGGGACGATGCTTGGAATGAGGAAGGAGAATGGCAGAATGGGCCTTTGCACGGGTGGATCTATTTGTTTCGCAATCGGGGCACAACCGACAGACCGGACTACGCGGAGCCGGTCTTCGTGGAAGCGGACGGCAAACGGATCGACGTCTTCGGTTGCCCATCCCCCAACTTTGGTGACTTCGATAATGACGGCGACCTCGATTTGATTTGCGGCGAGTTTTTGGACTCGTTCACGTACTTTGAAAACATCGGTTCGCGAACGACACCGGATTATGCGGCGGGGCAAAGGCTCAAAACGGACGAGGGTAAACTGCTGGCAATGGATTTGCAGATGATTGTGCCTGTGGCCTTAGATTGGGATAAGGATGGCGATCTGGATTTGATCGTGGGGGATGAAGACGGACGGGTGGCGTTCATCGAAAACGTCACTCGAAAAGACGCCGCGGCAAAAGCACCCACCTTCGCTTCGCCGCGTTACTTTCAACAAGAAGCCGATACGCTCAAATGCGGTGCCTTGGCGACTCCGGTCGGTTTTGATTGGGATGGGGATGGCGATATGGATATCTTGAGCGGTAACACGGCGGGCTTCATCGAAGTTTTCGAAAACATGAGCGGACCCAACGTTGCGAGCCCGAAATGGAATCGACCTATTGCGATCCAAGTCGAAGGCAACGATTTTCGTATCATGGCTGGACCCAATGGCAGCATCCAAGGGCCTGCCGAGGCCAAATGGGGATATACCACGCTGAATGTGGCGGACTGGGATAGCGATGGACTTCCCGATATCATTCTGAACTCGATCTTGGGTCGAGTCGTTTGGCTCAGGAATGTGGGAACACGGCAGAATCCACTCATGGCCTTGCCGCAAGGAATTGAAGTGGAGTGGTCGGGCGAGCAGCCTCGACTGGCTTGGGGTTGGCTCCGGCCTTCTGGCGCAGAACTTTTGACTCAGTGGCGCACAACCCCCGTCGTGGTTGACTTCAACGCGGACGGTTTGTTAGACATTGGGATGCTGGATCACGAAGGTTATTTAGCGTTGTTCGAGAGAGTTCGGCAAGATGGCAAACTCAAGCTAAAGGCCCCTCGCCGGGCATTCGTCGATGAGCAGGGACGACCGATTCAACTCAACGCTGGAGCCGCAGGCAAAAGTGGACGACGTAAACTCTGCGTAACGGATTGGGACGGCGATGGAAAATTTGATTTTCTGTTGAATTCGGCCAATGCAGACTTCTTGAAGCAAATTGATTTTCAGGATGGGAAGTGGAAGATGAAAAACGTTGGTAGCTTAGCCAAGAGGAATATTGAAGGGCACGACGTAAGTCCTGCGGTAGTGGACTTCGACGGCGATGGAGTACCGGATTTTCTGGGGGGGGCGGAAGACGGGCGATTGTATTTTATGAAGAATCCTCGCCGCGCAAACAACTAAGGATCGGCGGTTCACGTAAGGCGAGAGGCAGACAGTAAGGTACCAGGCCACCGGGGTGGCACGTTGCGTGTGGCACGTCCCAGAGCGATAGCGTTGGGCGTGGGAACTGTGGCAAATGTGTTTAGCGATTCACCACGCCCTTCGTCCCTCAGAGCGTGCCACACGATTTACCCTCAGAGCGTGCCACACGATTTGCATTTAGATTTCAAACTGCCCCTCGCCTAAAAACGAATTCTTCTCGATTTTGATACTCTGGAATGCATTGCACCACACGGGGCGGTTTAGAATAGGATCGGTGACAACAGGAGGTTAGCCGATCCTATTCTTAGCCTTCTCCTATTCTCAATTCTTCCCATGACGATGCCCCATGTTCTACCAACTTATCCTTCAGAATCACGTCGATGATCTAGACAAGTCCTCTTGGACCTTGAAGCCGCCGTGCGTCGTTGGGCGAGACTCCACCTGTCAGGTTTGCATCGAGCACTCGTCGATCAGTCGACAGCATTGTCAGTTTTCGCTCAATGGCGAGGGAACGCTGGTGGTTAAGGACCTCGAGTCCATGAACGGGATTTACATTGATGACTCGCGAGTCAAGCAAGCAGCGTTGATGCCTGGCCAAGTTCTTCAAATTGGCGCACTCAGGCTGCAAGTCGAATTCACCACCGGGGGCGATGTGATGCCCAAACCGATTTCCAGACCCAAAGGGAGTGTTACGGCGACTCAGCCAATGAAAACAATTAGGCCAGAACCGACACCAGCCGCGCCCCTCGAAAAACCTTGGTGGCGACGCCTGTTCGACTGAGACCATGTGTATACTGTTTAGCCGGTGCGATAACATCTGCACGCTTGTGGAAGTAACCATCCCAATCAACTTCTGTTTCATGGAGCAGTTATGAGCAATGACATTCAACCGGGCAACCAATTCAATCCGTATCAGAGCACGCCTGCAAGCTTCGAGCCCAACGTGCCCCAGTTCAACAAAGTTAAGGTTCAGGCTCCGGCCATTGCGTTACTGGTGTGTGGTGGCTTGAGCCTACTCGCATCGATTTGGGGTGTTGTCAACGCATTGATTAGTCCACCGCCACAGGTTCCGCCCAACGCTCCGGAGTTCATGAGCGAGATGATGAAAAACAGTGTGGGGCCGACGGCCGCGGTTATTCAGGCTGTTTTTATTTTTGTAGGCTTATTCGTTCTCTTTGGCGGAATCCAAATGTTGCGAATCAAAACGTGGGGTGTGGCCCTTGCTGCATCCATTGTTTCGATGTTCAATGTTGGTTCATGTTGCTGTATCATTGGGTTGCCCATCGGCATCTGGGCACTTGTGATTTTGCTCATGGGGGATGTGAAACGAGCATTCGAGTTCAGCGGAAAAAGTTCGATGTTGTTGTGGGCTCCGGCGCTTGATGGAGGAACCATGGCCGACATTGTCGCCTTTTGCTCCGCAAAAGTGCGTTAACGAGGCGCACTTTTGCGGAGCAAAAGTCGACAATAATAAATTAACAGCCTAGGAGAGGCCGTGTTTCCCAACCCGAAGCGTAAGCGACGGACGACGCATGGTCTCTAACTCAATCCAAGAAATATCTAAAGATGCACCCATTCAAACGATTCTTTTGTGGTTCGTCGGATCATCCCGGTGTAAGTCGCCGCGAATTCCTTGGCGGTTCGGCGATTGCGGCCGGGGCGTTTAGTGCAAACATGCGAGGACTAGAATGCTTTGGTCAGCCAGTTATCGTGGACCAATTAAAACAAACGCAAAAGCGAGTGATTCTTCTCTGGCTGGCTGGTGGAGCGAGCCAATTGGAAACGTGGGACCCAAAACCTGGGCGTTCCACGGGTGGGCCGTTTCGAGCCATTCCAACCTCGGTGCCGGGAGTACATATCTCCGAGCTTATGCCGAAGATGGCCAAACGGTTGCATCAACATACGGCCATTATTCGCTCGCTCAATACACGTAACGGTGACCATGGCGGCGCCGCCGAACTGATGCTCAAAGGTCGTCGCACGGACGCGACCGTTCCTTACCCCGACCTCGGAGCGATGATGGCTCGTGAACTCGGTCGGGCGGATAGTAGCGTTCCCGATTTTGTTGCTTTCTATTCGGAAACGGAGGGACGTGGCAATACGCTCGGTGGTCCGGGGTTCCTAGGAAGCCGTTACGCGCCGATCCAAATATTTGAAGACCCTATTCCACAAGATCTTCGGCGGCTAGATGAAGTTGCGGATGGCGATCATCAAGATCGTGAAAGGCTCAGAAACCTGCTCAGCAAACGATTTCTTCGCAACCATCTTGCAAGCACCGTGCAAAGTCACAACACAGCCTACGAACGCGTAAAGGGTTTGATGTCCAGTGAGCATCTGTTCAATATCGAGAATGAATCGCAGTACGTCCGCAATCGGTATGGAAAAACTCAGTTTGGCGAACAGTGCCTGGTCGCGCGACGACTGGTCGAAGCTGGCGTGCCGTTCGTTCGCGTAGCCCGCGCTTGGTGGGATAGTCATGGACAAAATTTCGAGACGCACCTCGAACTTGTAACCGAACTCGACCATGTGATGAGTGTCCTGCTCGATGATCTTCAAGAGCGCGGACTGTTGGAGGATACGCTGGTCATCACCGTTGGCGAATTTGGACGGACGCCTCAAATCAACGCAAGCTTAGGAAGGGACCATTTCGCCACTGCTTGGAGCTGTTCACTTTCGGGATGCGGCATTCGTCCCGGTGTCGTTTACGGAAAGACCGACTTAGACGGCATGACAGTAACCGACGGAGAAATGGGGGCGGGCGATTTGTTCGCTACGATCTTCAAAGCAGTGGGGGTCGATCCTCATCAAGAGTATCAATACGGAGCCCGACCCATTCCCCTTTCGGATCCCGGAACACGCATCATCACAGATATTCTCGCGTAGCCTTTTGAGACTTCAATCATGGAAAAAAAGATAGAGCTGAAAATCATTAAGGAAATCTCGCGACGCGATATCCTTTTTTCGATGGTGAGAATACCAAATTCAGAGCGTCTCCAAGTTGGAAGCAGTGACTTCAAGCTTTACGGATTCGATCTTTCACACGAACAGAACGAACCCATTTCCGAAGGCCTGGCTCATGAGAGCTATGTCACTGGTGTTGCTGGAACGGCAGATTTTCTTGTAACATCGAGCTACGATCGGCGACTGGTCTGGTGGAACATGGAATCGGGAAATCCGCTTCGAACCATCGAGAATGCTCATCAACGATTCATTCGCGATGTTCAAGCCAGCCCAGATGGCAAATGGATTGTCAGCGTCGGCGACGACATGATTGCTAGAGTTTGGGAAGCCGCCTCCGGTCGCTTGCTTCACGAGTTGCATGGCCATTCGATAGAAACACCACATCATTACCCATCCATGCTTTACGCCTGCGCGATATCCCCCGATGGCCAACATATCGCCACAGTTGATCGCATTGGGACGATTCTCGTCTGGCGATCTGACGATGGGCAGCAGGTCGCTAAATTAGAGGCTTCCGAAATGTACACCTGGGATCCAAAGCAGCGTCGGCATTCCATTGGAGGAATCCGAAGTGTAGCTTTCTCGCCCGATGGACTGCGGTTAGCCGTGGGGGGGATGGGGAAAGTCGGTAACATCGATCATCTCGAGGGCAAAGCACGCGTGGAGATTTTCGCATGGCGTGAAGGGGAAAGGACACACGCGTATGGTGACAACAGTTTTAAAGGACTGGTAGAGTCGCTTGCCATTAAAACCAAAGGGGGTTGGGGTGTGGGTGCAGGTGGCGACAACAGCGGATTCCTGATGTTCTTCGACCTAGCGGATTCCACGAAAGCATTCCGCGATGAAAAAGCACCGATGCACGTCCACAACATCAAAGTCAACGAAGCAGGCGACGCAATTTACGCCGTCGGCCATGGAAAAATAGCCAAGTGGACGGTCAGTACTTAAAAAAAATAAATTGAAAAGGCAATGCACTTGGGTGCGATAGTTCGTGTGGCACGCCCAGAGCGATAGTTCGTGTGGCACGCCCAGAGCGATTAGCGCGATTAGCGATGGGCGTGGGAATTGTGGCAAATGTTTCTAGCGACTCCCACGCCCTTCGTAAACTCAGGGACGTGCCACACGAGCTTAAACTCAGGGACGTGCCACACGAGCACTAGTGCCCAAAGACGTCGCGCAGCCGAGGATCCTCTAGATTCAATCGATACATCATTTGGTTGTAGTTATACCGGGGCGTGGCTGGTGAGCTGGTAAACGTATTGCAGTAAGTCCCTTCGAAATAAAGAATGCGCCCCCCGTTCTGATCGAAAAACGGATGGTGACAGGGATTGTAAAAACTCTGTCCGGGATGGGTCGCAACCTTAATGGCCTTCAGGAACGGTCCCTGCGGCGTAGGCCCCTCGGAGTAAAAGACCTCTCCTAAAAACGATGGGCTCTTTTTGTCCCACGCTTGTTCGATTGCTACCATCACCCAACGTTGTCGGTAATCGTTCCAATGAACGGTCCCGGTATGCATCTCAACGACACGTTCGGGAGTTTCTGCATCCCTCGGCAGATAACGGGCCTCTTCGATCGTTATGAGCCCTTGTTTCAGCCAGCGATGTTCGTCTTTTTGCGTTACCGGTGGAGCTTTTTTCCAACTCCATACCAACTGCCCCGATTCATCTCGCTGCGGCTTGGAGATGGCAAGTTGCTGTTCTGTAAAAAATTCGTCAGTCTGGCCCTCGCGGCAAGTAAACGACTCGTAAGCTTCCCGATTCGTCAGTGCTGCCAATGTCGCTGGAACGCGCGTGACCGGAAAGGGATTTCCAAAACAAAGGTATTCCACTCCAGCATCCGAATCGCGAATCGGATGAGCCTTTAGCATTCGCCATTTTTCCCGCAAATCAAGCACCTCATGGACTTCAAACATCGCTCGGTCATCGTTCCAAAGGACGGTTCCTTGCTCAAGGGGTTCTGTCAGACCTTTTCGTCGCGAGTATTGCGAGACCATACGATCGAGGCCACTCCCGTCTGTCACAGTGCAGGCACCCTCAATCCAAATGACCCCCTCCTTGTTTGGTACTTCCACCATGGCTCGGGCGAAGCCGTCGACGTTCGTAAAATACTGATGGTTGATTCCCACCGATGGATCTAACCCACCGCGGTTTGGCATGTCCGAGACGGACCCAGCCGTTCGATAGAGCCCCAGTGGGTAAGCTAATTGATTGGTATCACCCCAAAACCACCATAGTCGCTGCCGATATGGCACGGCCTGGATAGAGTCTTGCCCTACGACTTTACCTGATCCAAGCGGATGGGTGACCGGCGATGGGTAGCCCAGTCGAATCGTATCCAAGTAAACGTCGCGACCAGTGATTCGATAGAGTCGTTCAGCAATATTGATTCGAGTCAATTCAATCGTATGCGACTTGCCAGGCTCAAGCGTTAATTTGACTCCTTCCATCCCAAAGCCATCCTTGCCATGGGAGTAGCCGGGGGATTGTATTTTGAAAAAGACGGCGGTTCCGAACAACTCGGGTTCATCCAACGCGGTTCGGCCTGCGCTATCCGTGATGGTGACGACGTCATCGACCGTAGTGAGTTCAACCATCGGAATTCCGCGGCGAGTTTGTTTTTCGACGACCTGGATTTCAAAGAGCTTATCGGAAGCCAAACAATGGCTCAAGCAACCGCACAGGAACAAGACGAATGAGCCGATTCTTAGCTGACAATTCACAAGCGGTATTCCTAAGAGCAAAAGGCTACAATCGATGAACTGAACCAATTCTCCTCTCGTAGCATGTCCATTGAAACGGCAATCCGCGTAAATCCGTCCCCTAAAACGTGTTACTCAGCGAGGTGAAGCATGCGAAGGCTCAATGTTGATTGGAAAAACACATCCACATGGTTGTTGGGGATCGGGCTGGCATTCCTAGCCATTTTCACGATCGGCTGTGCGGACTCAAGTTCCAAGACTGCTAGCGTTAATGCGCGGTCAAGCGCCACCAATGAAGTGCTGCGTCTCGAAGCGACCGGTGCAAGCGGTGCAAACATCGAAAACCGGGAAGCTTACGACCCAATCGAAGAAAACGGGTTTTTTCAGACGCTCGCCCAACCCCAGTCGACATTTGCTATCGATGTGGATACGGCTTCGTATTCCAACGTCCGACGATTGCTTCGCAGTGGAGTCAAACCACCCAAAGGAGCGGTTCGACTCGAAGAGTTGGTAAATTATTTCCCGTACGAATATAGCGAGCCTAATGGTGAAACGCCGTTTTCGGTTACGACGGAAGTTGCAGATTGCCCCTGGACTACTGGCCACCAGTTGATGCGGGTCGCACTGCGAGGTCGTTCGATAGACTTGTCCAGTCGAAAACCTTGCAACCTTGTGTTTCTGCTCGACGTATCTGGATCCATGCAGACTGCCGATAAACTTCCACTCGTGAAATCTGCCCTGAAAATGCTTGTCGGTGAGTTGAAAAAGGAGGACCGAATCGCCTTGGTTGTTTATGCAGGTAACAGTGGATTGGTTCTAGATAGCACTCCTGTTGCCGATTCGAAAAAAATTCTTGCAGCTTTGGATAGCTTGGAAGCGGGTGGTTCAACCAATGGTGGGGCTGGTATCCAATTGGCGTACAAAGTGGCTGGATCGAACCAAATAGATGGAGGCGTCAACCGAGTGATTCTTTGTACCGACGGCGATTTCAATATTGGAGTATCCAGCGACAGCGCTCTGGTGGATCTCATTCAGACGGAAGCCAAAAAAGGTGTTTTTCTAAGTGTGTTGGGGTTCGGCCAAGGAAACATCCGCGATAGTACGATGGAAAAATTGGCGGACAAGGGGAATGGGAATTATGCCTTTATCGATTCCATGCTCGAAGCTCGCAAAGTTTTAGTGGATCAAGTTGGCGGAACGCTGGTGACCATTGCCAAAGACGTTAAGATCCAAGTCGACTTCAACCCGAGCCATGTTTCCGCTTATCGATTGCTCGGCTATGAGAATCGCAAACTTGAGAATCAAGACTTCCGAGACGATCAAAAGGACGCGGGTGAGATTGGTGCTGGGCATACCGTCACTGCCTTTTACGAATTGATTCCAGTTGGCGTCGAGACACCAATGGAGAAGGTACGAAGTTCGGAGTTCGTGGAACAGAAACCATCCGCCGCTTCGGCCTCGGGCACCGTGTTGACGGTCAATTTGCGTTACAAGCAACCGGATTCCGACACAAGCCAAGAATTTCAAGTGCGATTGGACAAAAAGAGCCTCAATGAAGAAACATCGAACGACTTTCGTTTTGCAAGTAGCGTGCTTGCTTATGGCATGTTGCTGCGTGACAGTCAGTACGCTGGCAAGGCAAATTGGGAATGGGTCATATCGACTGCTCAAGACAGTATGGGAAAGGACCCGTCCGGATTGCGAGCTGAGTTCGTTCAATTGGCGATGACGGCAAGCCGAATGACCAAGTAGTACCGTTCACTTACCACTAAGTGGTAAAGCAGCAGAGCCCAAGGTCGCGAAGCGCACCCTGGGTTCTAGCCCGATAGGGATTACAGAAAGTAGCCAGATGGTCGCCGCGAAACGGCGCACCCCCGGAAAACGAAAGGACTAGCAAATGACCCGGAAAGGGTCAAAGATTCCTCGATCCCTTCAAGATCGGAACGCAGCGAACGCACCTTTTCCGGTGGTGTCGCTCTTCAATCCAAAAACGAATTCCAAGTTCGTTGCCCCCATTTCAACCTTTTCGACGAATCGTTCTCTGAGTTTCTATCAATCGCAACGGTCAACAAATCATTCGTCGAGTGTAGCACGGCACTCCGTGCCGTTACCGCTACCGTCTCGCGCGAAACCAGACCCTCTGGTGCTTCAGTGTAGCACGGCACTCCGTGCCGTGATTCCTCAACCCGCAATTCCTCAACCCGCAATTCCTCAAGCCGTGATTCCTCAACCCGCAATTCCTCAAGCCGCAATTCCTCAAGCCGCAATTCCTCAAGCCGCAATTCCTCAACCCGCAATTCCTCAACCCGAGAAACCGCTCCCACCGCCTCATTTCTCACCGCCTGATTTCCCACCAAACGATCCAGCGGACTAACCACTCGAACATCAGGCC
>JBBRJI010000151.1:0-10142 GCA_038219625.1 Pirellulales bacterium
GAATCATTCGGTTCTACAATGGTCGAAACGATTGAACCGTTCCCGCTAGAATTTCCACAACTTCCAACTGTTCATTTTGAATGAGAATTGCACCCGACTCGTTGATCCCCACGCATCGACCTCGGGCCACACCCGACGGATGCTGGACCTCTATCCATTGCCCATCCAGTAAGCTTCTGGATGGCCAATGCTCTAAAAGCCATTTTGGGTTGTCTTGCTGACGGATATTAACCGCAAGCCATTGATGAACGAATTGCACCAGAACATTCTCAGTGCTAACGCTTTCGGATATCCCCTTTTTGGCCCATTCATGCAAGCTGGTGGCGTTGGCTTGGACATCGGCTGGCGCGTCTCGAAAATCCACTTGGCAATTGATCCCTATCCCGATCACCGCCACGGATTGGGCCGGAACTGGTTTTGGAATGACCTCGATCAAGACGCCACAGACTTTGCGTCCCGATAAAAACACATCGTTTGGCCACTTGACCATGGGTTTCTGCGACACGAACTGCTCTAAGCACTCTGCGATGGCACAACCCACTCGCAACGGCAACAACGCCGGGCTGACAACCGAATCAATGGAACCATCCGGCTCATGCTTTTCGGGCTGACCGATTGGAATAGCCATCGAGAACATCAAACAACCCGTTGGAGACCACCATTGATGATTACCTCGACCTACTCCGGTGGTCTGTCGATCGGCTGCCATCAGTGCCGGCAGCAAAATGGACTGCTGCCGAACGGATTGGACAAGCTGTTTGTTGGTCGAATCAACGGAATCGGCCCATTCGATCGACTTGAAATAACCTAACTCCCCGATCTCATCCAATGCAAACCGTCGCTTTAAATCGGAGATCGAATTCAAGTTCATGCGAGGACTAGCCTCAAGGGCGAAGAGTTAAAGACATGACCCGCCGCCACATTTTTGCGGCCCTGTAACCAAGTTTACCTCGAATGATAGCGTTCTCAGAATGACTCAAGTAGCCCCTTGGGCTAGGAAGTGCCCATGAATGGATGCAAAGATTCCCTGTTGTGGCCTTGTCAAATGGTGGGCAATCGGAAAGATGTACAGATCGAAGTAACGAACTCGAAGTAAGGGAAGGCAACAATTGAATCACTTTTCGAAAATGCCGCCGGTCTATGACTCGCAAGCGTATCAAAGCTATCAACGCCAAAGACAGATGACCCTGGGCGATCTGTTGCTGGAAAACCGAATTGTTTTCCTGCAAGGGGAGATTTATGCGGGAAATGCCAACGACGTCATCATGAAATTGCTCTATCTGCAAAGTGAGCAGCGACGCAAAGACATTCATTTTTATATCAATTCTCCAGGCGGCGAAGTCGTTTCGACATTGGCAATTTACGACACCATGCAAATGTTGTCGTGCCCAGTTGCAACCTATTGTGTGGGACAAGCAGCAAGTGGAGCCGCAGTCTTATTGGCGGGTGGTACGACAGGAAAACGTTACTGTTTGCCGAACAGTTCGGTTATGGTTCATCAGCCGCACGGCGGGGTGCGGGGCCAGATTTCCGATATTGAAATCCAAGCGAGGGAAATTTTGAGGATGCGATCGCAACTCAACGATATCCTTGCCAAGCACACGGGCAAGTCAGCCGACCAAATCGCATTGGACACAGATCGCGATTTCTTTCTTACGGCAAATCAGGCCTTGGAATATGGATTGGTCGACAAGATTTTTACCAAGACGCCAACTGGCGACGAAGAGAATTCCTAAACCACACCAACTTTGGAGCCTACGATTAAATGCCAACGATTCCATACGTCATCGAAAAAAGCGGTCGAGAAGAACGCGTTTACGACATCTACAGCCGCTTGCTCAAGGATCGAATCATATTCTTGGGTTCGCAGGTGGATGACGAAATTGCCAACGCGTTGGTCGCTCAGATGCTATTCCTGCAATCGGATGATCCGAAAGCAGATATACACATGTATATCAATAGTCCGGGCGGTAGCGTCAGCGCTGGTATGGCGATTTACGACACGATGCAGTTTGTTTCCTGTGATGTCGCTACCTATTGCATCGGACAAGCCGCATCGATGGGTGCTGTATTGCTGACAGCAGGCGCCAAGAACAAACGCTATTCGTTGCCGAACTCCCGAATCATGATTCACCAGCCGCTGGCTGGAATGCAAGGACCGGCCGAGGAAATCTCGATTCACTTAAAGGAGTTTCAGCGAACCAAGCGCAAGTTGAACGAAATATTAATTCGACATTGCGGACAAGGACTTGAGCAGATTGAAAAGGATACGGACCGTGACCGATTTATGGATCCGGAGGAGGCATGTGCGTATGGGTTGATCGACAAGGTAGTCGAATCGATGCCACGCATTGAGCCAACGCCAGGTGCGAATCTGTAACGTAGTCAACTCGCTCCGCCGACTTGAGTCCTCGCTAAGGCGAGCGGCGGACAGAAGACTACCAGGCTTGGCCACCGTGTGGCACGCCCAAAGCGATGGGCGTGGGAAGTGTGTGGGAAGTGTGGGAAGTGTGGGAAGTGTGGGAAGTGTGGGAAGTGTGGCACGCCCAAAGCGATTAGCGATGGGCGTGGGAAGTGTGGCAAATGACTCTAGCGATTCACCACGCCCTTCGTACCTCAGAGCGTGCCACCCAGTTTATAGGTAGGCGTGCCACCCAGTTTATAGGTAGGCGTGCCACCGAGTTTATAGGTAGATTTCAAACTGCGCCTCGCTTAATAGAACCAACCCGCTCGTTTGATCGATGAAAACCGGTGAATTGAGATGAGGATTAAACCCGTTACAATTTCTTAACGCCAGGAATTCCCAAATAGCGTTGGTCGATTACGACGAATTCGTAACCGCCCCCTTTTTTCTTCTGGCGGCACTCGAAAACCGTTTTAGCAATATCGGGAAGTCGGAATTCTTTGCTGCGTTTTTCCGTGTAGTAAGCCACTTCTGCCTGAAAGAGTGCCTCTTCGGTCTGTTTCGGAACAAATTTGAGGATCTGCCTGCCGGCGATTGGAACTCCAGCGTTTTGCAGCATTTGTTTCTCGTACTGTTCTAAAACATTCAACGTGGTGCTCATGAAATAGAGTTTGCCTTTGAACTCTTTGGAAGTAGCGGACTTTTTGGTTGGGGTGCTGGCCACATTCGCGACGTAATCTACGGTTGCAATACCGCCGCCAATCGCACCGACATCCATTTTGAAAAATTCCAGTTGAAGGGCGTAGTTGCGACGATCGCGAGCAGTGAATTTCAGTTCCCATCGTTCGCTGTTCGGAACGAATCGTTCACCCTCGCCTTCCGCCCCGGCTTGTCGACTATCCCCTTTGCCTGAGCCTACATTATTCGCAGCCATACTGGATTCAATACTCTCCAGCGAGGCGGAAATGGAGCTGATGGCTTCGGTCACCATTTGTAGGGTCTGCTCAATAGCGGGCTCGTTGAGCTGCTCGACTTCGTCTGCCGCGGGAGGGTCGAAGTCGCGTTCTAAGCCTTCGGCATTCAATCCCCGGCCTGCGGGCTCCTGCTGGAGTTTCACAATTTTGGCCGTATTCGACATAGACCGCATGAAGAACAATAGGGCTAGTAAGAAAACCGCCAAGCCAATCAAAAGAACCAAGCTCAGCAGAAAACTGGAAGTTTGGTCCACTTTGTTGGTTCGCATCGAGGTCTCGTCGACCTCAAGGAGCCCTTGAGTGGGTTTCGTACTGGATGTAGCTGAGGACATGATTGGGTTAGCTGAGAGAGACGTAAGGTTTTGCAAAAGCAGTAACGATGCTTAGGATCGTTCGATCTATAAATGTCTAATTTCTAAAGTGGGATAGGCTTCTAGCCTGTCACTTTCAGTTTGACAGGCTGGAAGCCTATCCCACTAATTTATCGATCGATCCTCAATCGACAAAAACAAAATCGGGGCGGAGGCCGGAAAACCATTTTTTCCATTCCGCACCCGCTTTGGATTTGGTCTGGTCGGAAAGCTTAACCGCTTTGTCTTTAGGGAGGTGGTGCGTGTCCAATTGCCGCGAGATGAGCCGCAACGACTGTTCCGCAATGCGAGGTACCTCCGGGTCTGGGTCCGTCGTGACCGCGTAGATCAAAGCCGGGACAACGTCCAAATCGTCTCCCCTTCCAAGCAGTTTCGCAGCGATTTTCCTGGTTTTTGGGTCCTTAGCGCTTAGAAGCCTAGTGAATCGATTGAGCTGTTCTTTCCTTTGGTTGGGATCCGTCGCCAGCCGCATCTTGTCGGCAACCAGCTCCTCGGTATCCGTTTTTCCGTCTTGCTCGAGCATCTTGAGAGCATCGTCAATACTGGTCGTCGAAGTCTTTGACATGACTTTGCCACCCACCGCACGAACGGCCCTCAAGTCATCTGGCAAATCTACGCCTCCGACAACATAGGCCTCGTTGAGGGCTCCGATAGCCTTCTGCGTACTACGGATAAGAAATAGAACTGCAAAGCAAGTGCAGGCTTCTGGAGCCAACGGGGTATCACCGTCGGCGGCATCGCCCCAGGCACCATTCGCCCCTTGAACGGCTTGAAGTGTTTCGACCGCTTGATTGTACCATTCAGGGCTTTTTTGTTGTTTACCTTTGGTGATCTCCAGGAAGGACTCATAGCGCTCGCGGCTATACACGTAGTAGTAATGCCACTGAGCTCGCCTGTATGGGTTAGCGAGGTGCCAAGCTTCGCCTCGTTTGGTTGCGTTATCCAATCGAGCTCGATCGACGTTGACTTTGCTTCGTTGGGCTTCGGGTAAGATGCGTTTGAAAACGCTTGGAATGATTCCTTCTTCCTCTTGATTTTCGGCAATTTTGCTGCGGTACAAACTTAGGGAGTCGCCTGCGATCAGCAATGCAGAAAAGCCAGCGGCGGCGAGAGAGTTGGTGGTGCTGCCCGCTTCCGCATTTTGTCCGCCGAACTGATAGGGCCATCCCCCCTCATTTGTTTGAGCCGCTTCCAAAAAGGTGATCGTACGAGCGATGGCATCGTCAGGAACTTCGATTCCAAGTTGGCTCATGGTCCACAAACACAACATGACGTATTGGGTTTGAGAAATGTCACCGGAATTGATGTAAGGCCCAGAGACTAGGTATCCGAACCCACCATGGGGCTTCTGGAATCGGAGCAAGAAATCTCGAATTTGCTTAATCGCAACACCATGGGCTTCGACATCGACGGAGGCCAGGAGCATTCCTGCCAACGACGGGATGTACATGGATCTAGCCTCGGTAACGTTTGAACCCGCTGCAAAGGACGCGGCAAGTCGCCGAGCTTCAGCAACGGCGGAAGCGACAATTGGGTGGTCGGCGTTTCCATCAACTTTGTAAATGGTGTAGCCGGTGAGCAAATTGATCCCTTCACCTGACAACACTGCCTTGGTGGAAAGGAACTCGACCCCTTTTCTGACCATTTCCTGAACGACGGGGTGTTCAGGCGTATATTTCTCCGCAAAAGCAAATAGGGGCAAACTGAAGTAGAAAACCGACGTGCAGGCCAGCAAAAAAGCATTCCTGGAGACCGATCTTGTACCTTTTGAAAACGGTGTCATAGCCACGAATCCCCAGATTTGGAAATAAAAAGTCGAGCAGATAAGTAGGAGGGGGGTTGAATGGGGTTAGATGTCCCATCGACAGCATAATCATAAGATTAGCCGCTGGCGAAGTGGGTGACAAATGCATTGACCTCGAATTGACAAAAAGTGAGGGCGGAAATACATTGCATGGGTAGAACAATTGGTTAGGTAGCTCAGTTGGTAGAGCAACGGACTGAAAATCCGTGTGTCGGCGGTTCAAGCCCGCCCCTGACCACTATACTATTTATCAATGAAAACATTGGTTGGAACGCGATAAGCGTATCCGGGCAAATTGCCCGAGCGGCCCTTCATACTCGACAGAGCGCACTGAAAAACGTGCGGAAGGAGCTCGCTATATGGCACGTCCCAAGTCGGAAATGCCAAGTCTTCGGCCACATATGTCTGGTCAAGCAATTGTTCGTCTGAATGGTCGTGACTTCTATCTCGGTCGCTACGGAAGCCCAGAGTCCTTGGCTCGCTACGCTGTGTTGATTGCCGAGTACCAGGCCAACGGAATGTCCGTCCCGTCAGGATTCAATCCTCGCTCCATCGATCAGCGTGCTTCGGAATTGCTATCCGATGCCGAGGTTCCAGTGCAGCTAAGCCAAAGCCCACTACTGGTAAAGCATGTGACAGCGGCTTACCACGAATTCGCTAAGACGACGTTTTGTAAGTCACCTGCCGAGGTCGAGCGCATACGTTGGCTCCGGGACGAACTTGACAAGTTTGACGGAAATACGATCGCGTCAGCCTATGGCCCAAAAGCGTTACGCACTCAAAGAGATCGTTGGGTCGCTGGTGGAAACAAGTCGCGTGGCTAATGCAATCGGCTAACCCGCCTGACGGTACGCATGTTTCGGTGGGCGGTCTCCGAGGAAATGATTGCTCCCGACCAGTTAGTCGCGCTTGAGTCGTTGTCCGCACTACGAGAAGGGCAGACGAAGGCTTACGAAACCGATGCCGTTCGCCCTGTCCCACTGCTGGACGTTCGAAAAACAGCGAAAGAACTGGCTCCCATCATCAAAGCAATGTTACGCATTCAACTTGGGACAGGCATGCGTCCAAGTGAAATCTTTAACATGCGGCCCATGGATTTAGACCGCACTGGAAATACATGGATTTATCGTCCCCCCAATCACAAGAATCAAACCAAAGGCAAGACGCGAGCCATCCCTATTGTTGGCGATGCAAGGGACGCGATTATCGACTACCTAAACCGCCCAGAAGACAGGCACTGTTTTTCCCCGAAAGAGTCCGTCGCTTGGCATAAATCGATGAAGCGAGCCAATCGCAAAACAAAGGTTCAGCCGAGCCAAAAGGACCGGTCAAAACCCAACGCAAAACGGAAGGCCACGGACAAGTATTCGAATGCGTCCTATCGCCGTGCCATCGTGCGGGCATGCGAGCGCGCCGGAGTAAAGCCGTGGTTCCCATATCAGATTCGGCACGCGGTACTTACACTCATACGCGATGAGCAAGGCCCGGAAGCCGCACAGGCTTTGGCTGGGCATAGTCGGATGAGCATGACAGAACACTATGCGAAATTAAGCGAAAGCAAAGCGATTGATGCCGCTCGCCATGCACCAACGCTTAATGAGCACAACAACTGACCGAGCCCAGATGTTATCTCGCCGTTTTTGATTTGCCGTTCGCAGGAGGACTCGAACCCGCCAGGCTAAATCAGCCCCTGTAAGCTCAGCCGGCTACAAGTGCTGAACTTGCTGATTGACTTGGAACCAGTAGGCGAGAGCGAAGTACCTTGGTAGTGCAACTCTCGCCTACATGTGGGTCCGATACTCGCCGAATTCAACCCCCAATCCCATCTAACCAACAGCGACCCTAAAGTGCAATCATGCTCAATAGGGTCCTGTATGGCAAGGGTCAAACCGACTCCTCCGTTTGCTTGATAATGTAACGTGTCAACGCTTCAGTCGATGTATACCAATTGCGTCCAAGCCGGACACCATCCAGTTTCCCTGCTCGAATCCATCGGATGAGGGATGACTTGTCCGGGTGCCGACCAGTGATCTTTGAGATTTCCAAACGAGCCTGTGCGATGCTCAGGACGGATTCCGACAAAACTCGCGACACAACATCAGACGAGCTTGTGTTATTCGTAACAGGTGTTTTTGGCTTAAGCATTTGCACAAGCCTCCGCACTGATGCTTACGCCCTGTAACCCGCTCGTCAACAGCGAACAATCGCTGTGTAGCGCTCCAAGAACGAAGCGACTCGACTTCGCAGTGATACATGCAAACCCCGATGCCTTGAGGCACCATATCATCAGGCTTCCGCCACGAAATTCCACTGCAAACCAAGTAACCGACGTACGCGCAATACCTTGGCCAACCAAATGGTTCAAAACCATCTTTTTTCTTTCTACGCTTAAATTCCATGCTTGCTCACCCAGAGGTGACGATCGTACACGCCGTATGACAGACCTAAGTAACCGGAATTTGTGTTGCGTTAGCCCTTCGTTTTCCTATCTCCTTCTTTTTCGTTGTTGCTTTGGTTTGCCGAAGTGAGAAACACGATGCTCGACTAATCGACGTAGTCGCGTTAGCATTCACGTGTCATCTACGTTCGCGGGTCGTGCTCTTTGGGTTAATCGACCCTCCAAGGCGGATTCTAAACACTAGGTCGAAATGTGCAAGTCGCGGCTTAATGGTTTCTCCAGCCAGGTGCGTTATTTGGGGGAAACCTCCAAAAGCACAGAATTTTTTGCAATTTCTAGTGGCGACCACTTGCCCGATCCTGGAAGATCTTTTTTCTCTGCCGCTGGACAGTTTGGATGCACCGAACGCCTGGTTCGACGGCGACATCTTCGAGCACGCCAGGATGGCACTTAAAACGCGATTTGCGGCCATGTCGTTGCCGGACAACCCGACACACATCGAAACGACGCCTGATGCGGCTATCAACGTGCCAAAGCCTGTGCTGATCCCGTTGCACGGCTGGGACAGACTGGCGAGCTACATGCCCAAGCTGCTGGTACAGCTGCTGCTGTGCCGGATGTGCTTGTCTTACCACACTGCCTTCTGGGTGTACGTGCTGGGCTGGGTTCCGGCAATGTACTTGGCGAGCTACGATTACCACACGCTGGCAGCAATATGGCTAGCCCCGATCGTGGCTTCAAGCACAGCCTTTAACAAACTGCCAGCCTGA
Organism: Pirellulales bacterium; assembly: GCA_038219625.1. Classification (GTDB taxonomy): domain Bacteria; phylum Planctomycetota; class Planctomycetia; order Pirellulales; family Pirellulaceae; genus JBKCUI01. The sequence goes on from JBBRJI010000151.1 coordinate 8,722, forward strand.
CGCTTGATAACGTCAAGCATCAGATGCTCAACGTCAACCTTGAACTCAAGTTCCTGTGTGTGTTCCTGTGTGTTACTCGTTGTTGTAGAACCGTATCTCTCTTCGGGCGCGGGTTTCAAACCGTCGAGCAGGTCAAAGAGTGGTTCGGTAAGTGGGGCGCCGTGCACGTAGCGACCGAGACGAAGCAGTTCGGGCAGTTTCGTATGGGGCGTGGCCAGATGTTTGCTTACGGTCGCAATGTGTGGCATAGCAATCGGTTTGCGATCGAAGTCGACATTGACAAGCTAGGTGCTAGCAAATACAGGCTGGAATCGGGTTCGGCGTTCGTAGAGGGCTGCCAGATCACGATCGACTTGTACCCTCGGCATGAGCTTACTGGGTACTCGCTTGGCCGGCTGCTTATTGATCTCCGGGAGCAGACCTGCTGGGTCGACCCGGATAAGACCGAAATCACTTTGAACGGTGAGCTTGTTGCCAAGACACGTCCGATTACCACAGTGGAGATCGACACGCCGGAGTTCACGTACATGGCCATGGTGGCTGGGTGCGATCGGGGGCTGTTGGTGTGCAACCAGGGCGTCTATGTTCGGAATTACTACGCGTCGCATTTTGGGCTCAACGGTGTGCTCAATTTCAAAGTGCAACCAGAGGTCAACTTTGCCAGAAATGACATCTTGGATAGCTGCCCGATCTGGAAACGAGCATCGGAGGCACTGCACAAGTACGGACTGCAAGGTGTTACTAAAAAGTCCAGATTGAGCGTACCGGAGCGCACTAACGTCTGTGCCAAGCTGGCTGCGAACGTGCTGGACGCGGCCGTTTACTCCGATTTGCCGCTCGTGCGGGTGGGTACCGGACGCGTGGTTTCCTTACAGAAACTCGTGGCCACACGATTACCAATTGCGGCGGCGAAGCAGGATAGCACGGCTGGCGATACGGCGCACCGACTCCACAAAGCGTTTGTGGTGACGGAGGAGACGATATCGGATTTCCGATGTCGCGATCTAGACGAGTTCTTGAAGTTGGTCCGTAATAAGTTCAACTTAGCGGACAACCGATTCACGGTCACTACGGTGGACGAGGCTTTGGGCGACGATGCGCAAGCGAGCGTGCTGCCCGCTGAGATGTACACGAAGCGGGAGTTGAAGTGGCTGCGCAAACTGGTAGCGGCGTCTAGGGTTGTTGTAGACTCGTGGATGCGGCACAGCGACATGATGATCGGTACTTCGCCCACGAGCCGGGCGTGGACGGATGGCCGACAGTACATCTGCTTTGATCGCAAATTCATGCGATCTTTGGGGTGCGGATATCCGCAATTTGCGATGCCTAGGTTGGCAAATTCAATCGCAGCAATTAAAAAAACAAGGGGCAACCCCCGATGTGGGGGCGTGTCAGAAACAGGGCAATTTGGGTCAAAACAT
>JBBRJI010000152.1:0-10061 GCA_038219625.1 Pirellulales bacterium
TCCATTAGTCGGATGGTGTAAAACTGCGGCTCATCTATCCACCGCATGTCGCTTGCATGCGGTTTTCGATTTGGCCAACTCTATTCAAACCGCTCGCAAGCGAATGGCGGATTATGAATCAACCACAATACAATACTGAGAACATGAACTTCAAAACAAAAATTCGACTTTGTACCGCAATTGCGTTGCTGATGACCGCGGTCGGTTGCTCTGGCGGATCGTATGCGCCGGTATCTGGCGTAGTGAAAATCAACGGCAAACCCTATGACAAGGCGGTCGTTACGTTTCAACCGATCGGCACACCGAGCAGTCCCAACCCAGGTCGCGGTTCAAGCGCTTACACGGACGCGAACGGACGGTTCGAATTGATCTGCGATGACCGCAAAGGCGCCATTGTTGGCAACCATCTTATTCGGATCATGACCCGAGGCAATGAAGTCGTGGGGGCTAGTCCTGAGGGAGGATCATCGGACGAAACACCGACGAATCGAACAGTCGATCCAATCCCCGCAGAGTGGAATTCGATGAGCAAGGTGGAATTTGAGGTTCCCGCAGGTGGCACGGACAAGGCGAACTTCGATATCGAAACGAAACGCCCGGTCAAATAGTGGGCTGTGTTTATTGTCGCCTTTTGCTCCGCAAAAGTGCGCCTCGTTAACACACTTTTGCTCCGCATAAGGCGACACTTGTGGACGAGCGAGGCCATTCGCTCGTTGGGTTCGCGCCCAGAGAACTAGCTCAAGCGTCGGGCTTGGAAACGGCCACAGACAATGGATATTTCCGATAAATTCACAGCCTAGAAGCAAAAGGTGAATAGTGGAGCGTAGCTCGATAATCCTTGTCGAGAATCAGTGCAAAGAGTGCCGTCCCAAAATCAGGCGAAATGTGGCAACGGTTGCTGGCGACTCATCACGCCCACGCTTTGCTTTGGGCGTGCCACACGCTTTGGGCGTGACACACGATCTTCTGAGGGTGGTGGCTAAATACTCACGAATTCGAATACCGTATTGCAAGAACGCTACAATGACTTAGCAATCGGACATGTATTACTCCGGCCATGTATGACTCGAAACCACTGCGAAGAAAATGAAATATCGACTTTTGTTGTCCTTGGCTGTCTTCGGCTTTTTGTTTTTTTCAGCTTGCGACGCTCCCCAGGCTGTACCCGGTCCTGGTAACAAATCTGTCGTGAAGCAGTCGCTGAATAAGGAGCAAGCGGAGAGTGCAGCACAGATCGTTGACAACGCCAAAACAGCGAAAGCCAAACCGACAGGCTTGAAAAAAGTATCGCTGCTCTTGAATTGGTACCCAGAAGCGGAGCATGGCGGTTTTTATGCTGCTGATGTCCATGGGATATTTAAAAAATATGGGCTTGATGTCGAGATTCGCCCCGGCGGAAAAACAACCGTGGTACCTCAAGAGTTGATTTTGGGACGCGTCCAGTTTGGCGTCGCAAACGCGGACGATGTGCTCATCGCTAGGAATCAAGATGTCCCCGTGGTTGCGTTGATGGCCCCAATTCAAAACGGCCCCAGGTGCATCATGGTCCGAAAGGATTCGGGGATCACTGCGTTTGCGGACCTCAAGAATATGAAACTGCAAATCGACTCATCGCGACCCTACGTTCCATTTTTGAAAAGCAAAGGGTTTCTTACCGAAGGCGTGGACGTTGTGCCTTATTTCGGATCGGTCGCTCAGCTTGTCGCCGAGAAGGGCATTGCTACGCAAGGGTACAGTTTCAGTGAACCCTTCATGGCCCGCCAGCAGGGCGTCGACGTAGTCGAGCTCATGATGTCAGAGATTGGATACAACCCCTACGCAAGCCTTCTGGTTACCACCGAAAGTCAAATTGGAAAGCAAGAAGACGTTTGCAAGCGCATGGTCCAAGCCAGTATTGAGGGATGGAAGAAGTACTTGGAATCACCGAAAGAGACCAACGACGTTATTCTTTCCAAAAACAAGCAAGGGCTCGAAAGGGACGCCCTCGACTTTGGAGTGGAAGCTCTCAAGCCACTTTGCATTCCGAACGGTGCTGAAGCTGATACCCTCGGTTCGATGTCGGCGGAACGTTGGACCGCTTTGGCGGAGACGTTAGCCTCTCTCAAAATAATCGATTCAGCCAAAGTTTCAGCCGAAAAAGCGTTTACGCAGCGTTTCTTGAGTCCATAGTCCTCACTCGACACAGTCGCTTGTCACCTTTACATTGTTGCGATGATTGTCGAGCGAATGACGGGACCGCGGGTGCTAGCCGCATTATCAACGCAGAGATTTAGCACCGCGGCTAGCGCCCGCGGCTCCATTTTGGGACAGCAAGAAACTTGAAAATCCTCTTGAATGAACAGCAGATCGGTTTAGGCATCGATCGGTTGGCAGCGCAGCTCAAGCTTCACTACCACGACAATCCCATTACCGTGGTTGCAATCATGACCGGCAGTCTGGTCATGCTGGCCGATCTGATCCGCAGATTGGAAATGCCCGTTTGTATCAGTTTGATTCAAGCAAGTTCATACCGCGGAGGCACGAAATCTGGCGACTTGGTCATTCAAGATCGAATGATGTTGGATATTACGGATCGAGATGTTTTGTTGATCGACGATATCTTTGACACGGGCAAGACTTTGGTACAAGTTACGCAGCGGTTGACCGCCATGAAACCAAAATCCATACGGACGGCCGTATTCCTGAATAAACTCGGACAAAGCGTTGTCACTGCGATACCTGACTACGTGGTTTTTGAAATCCCAAATGAATTCGTAGTTGGGTATGGATTAGATTACCAAGATCTGTATCGCAATCTACCCTTTGTAGGCGTGCTTGAAGATTCGGACTTGAAGAACCACTCGTCCGTATAAGTTGCTAACCTGTCTATGCAAGGTCCCAAGGTTCTCGTCATCGCCCGTCGTTTCTGGCCTTTTACCGATGATAGTTGCCAACGTCTTATGCATCATTGCGATGCCTTGACGCGGGCTGGCGCGAAGGTGAGCGTCCTGACAGCTCGTTGGCATTCCAATTGGCCTCAATACTCATTGTGTCGTGAAGTGCCAATTCATCGGTTGTTGCCTTCTCCCAGTAGCAACTGGAACGAGAGTCATTTCCAAAAGAACATTGTCCATTGGATAAGCAAGTCGGCAAAAGATTATGACTGCATCTATGTCGATCGCTCCGACAGTTTGCTTTCCGCTCTGCAGACCAAGAGTGTAAAATGGAACTTGCCCATCGTGACCCGCTTCTCACCTGAGGAGGCGGGCTATGGGTTGTCGTCTGGTCAAAAGTTGACGCAGACTGCCATGGCTGATTGCTGCCGACGAAGCGCCAAAGTTGTCTGCCCCACTCCCAATTCCCATCGGATCTTAATCTCGCAAGGCATTAGCGAATCGCAGATCTTAAGAATTGGGGATATTGCTTGGGATCCGGTCGTTCGCTCCGATGAATTTCGAACCATTGCTTCCAATGCACTTTTTGAAACCTGCAGTGATTTCCTCATTCCAGCTCGAACGGATCTTCTCTTGCATCTCGGCATCTCGGAACCTATTCCTCTTCGCAGAGCGATCCAGGCCGTTTGCGATTTGCTAGATCTTGGAGCATTGCTGCGAATGTGGGTGGTAGGGGCCGGAGTTGAACCCAACGCTATTTACGATCTCATCAAATCGAGAGGCTGGCATCGTGAGATTCTGTTGTTCGATGGTTTCGATGACTTGCAAGAATTGATTCGTGCGGCAGATGGTTGTATCGCCTCAAATCCAAAGGAAACGATACAATATACGTTGCCGATGATGGAGAGTGCGGGAGTACCGATGTTCATCGCCGACAATCCAGACTGTCGAGCTTGGTTACCGGACAGCCATCATTTCCAGCTTTATTCCTCGGAACAGTCATTGGCCCAAAAACTACAGGATTTTATCGCCAACCGACAACGTTGGACATCGATGGCTAACTCCCTGCGTCAAAGCTCGCGTCGCACCAATTCCAAAGAATGCGTTCAGCAATGGTTGTCCCTATTTCGCGACTCAATAATTGAACGGAAAGCATGAAACTGAGAGTTTGCTTGATCATACCAACGCTTGACCAAGGCGGTGCAGAAAAGCAGATTTCGCTATTGGCTCGCGGTTTGGATCGCAACGCTTTTGAAGCGATAGTCATCGTTCTAACCCGTACTGGCCCTCGAGAACGCGAACTGCTCGAAAGCGGCATTGCAGTTCACCACATTAACAAACGAGCAAAGTTGGATCCGTTCGCTTGGTTGCGGCTGAGGAAACTGCTCAAGCAGTTGAAGCCGGATATCGTCCACACCTGGCTCTTCGCAGCCAATGCCTACGGAAGAACTGCGGCTTGGTCAGCCAGAGTACCGGTGATCCTCGGTTCCGAGCGATCGGTAGACCCGTGGAAGAACGCGTTTCAATTCTGGATCGATCGTTGCCTCGCAAAACGCACCCACGGTTTGACCGCCAACAGCCAAGGTACGATTGACTTCTGCCAGCAACACGGCCTCGACTCGAAATCCTTTCACCTGATTCCAAACGGCATTGAGCCGATCGAACCAAGTACATTAACTCGCGCCCAAGCTTGCGAGCGAATGGGAGTTTCGGCGGATCGGAGAATCATTCTTTCCGTTGGCAGACTCTGGGCACAGAAGGGGTACAAGGATTTGCTGTGGGCCGCAGAGCTACTGCGCGTGATGCGAGAGGACATATGCTACGTGATCATTGGCGACGGCCCAGACCGTGAAAGGCTTGAGCTGTATCGCGACAACATCCGGGGTGCGTCGCAAATTTTCTTCCTCGGGGCTCGCACCGACGTACACGAACTCCTGCCGCACTGTGATATCCTATGGAATGGCAGCCTTTACGAAGGGCAATCCAACGTGATTTTGGAAGCCATGCAATCAGGCGTCGCGGTTATTGCCACGGACATTCCAGGGAATCGCGAATTGATTGAGCATGATCGGACTGGTTTGTTATATCCACTCGGCAACGTTGACGATTTAACTCGGTACTCAAACCAGTTACTCAAGGATGAGCCGCGTCGAAAAAGGATAACGACCAACGCTCTGCAGCACGTTCAACAAGAGCATTCGGTCGAGCAAATGATTTCTCGCCATGAAGACATATATCGAGCAAAGGTTGCCAACCCATGAATAATCTAACTTATTACGAGCCTAGGATCGGTGTTCGCAAACTGACGTTGCAGTTGCCAGAGCATGTGACCGAGCTCCGCGTTTCTGGAGTTTCGACCGACCGGCCCATTGCGGATTTGGTGACCAAGGCTCTCGACGAGCCGATTGAATTCCCCCCTTTGCCGCTTGCACTCATTGATGACGATCACATTTCCATTGCCATCGAAGACGGTGTGCCGGAGGCGAATACGATCGCTTGTGCGGTGACTCGTTATTTGGTCCAGCACGGAACGCGACAGGAAATGATCACCATCATTCTCGGTTCCGACAATCAAGATTGGCGAGATCGACTCGTAGCCGAATTGTTGGCAAATGAGCTGGGTGGCATCAAGGTTGTCAAACATGAGCCGACCCATCACGATTCTCATGGATACATAGCAGCCAGTGCGTCGGCGGACCCAATCTACATTCAACGGGACCTGGTCGAGGCAGAAGTCGTTTTGCCGATCTATTGCATCCGTACGCCAGAATCTCCGAGTGCAAGCGACAAGTACGGAATGTCACCTAGTTTTGCCGACGCCACCACGCAACACCGTTGGAATTTGGCTTGGTTGGAGGACAACGCGCACCACATGCATTTGCAGGAGAAACTGAGTCACGAAATCGGATGGCTGATGGGAGTTCAATTCGCGATTGCGGTCGTGCCCGCCTGCGACGGATCTGTTGCAGCGATCCTGGGCGGCAGCCCAGATCCAGTCTTTCGGCAAGCATCCGAACTTATCCGCCCCGTGGGCGAGTTGCAGCCCACCGAGCACTCGTTAGCCGTTGCGTTTGTAGAGGGCGATTGGACGCAACAATCTTGGATGAATGTCGCGAGGGCTGCAGCCCATGCCGATATGCAACTCGACACCCATGGGAGCATCGTGGTTTGCTCCGATCTCAAGCACTTGTCGTCTGGGATTCTGCAACTTGGGTCGGACGAGTCGGAGGAGAAGCTCCAACGGCAGTTGTTGAGTAGCGATTTGGAGGATGCATTCGCTGCCGCGGTCCTAAGCTCAATCAAAAGCAAACGCAGCATTTACTTGATGTCGCAACTGAAATCCAGTCAAGTGGAAAGCCTTGGCTTGGCTTATATCGATAGCCAAGCCGACATCGAGCGGCTGTGTCGCGAAGCCACCTCGGTTTGTGTCATGCGTTCGTCGCAGTTTTAGCGGTAGTGTGCCACGGCACTCCGTGCCGTGATCAAATTAATGTCGCCTTTCGCTCCGCGAAAGTGCTCTTCACACACGCACTTTTGCGGAGCAAAAGGCGACAATGGCCGACCCCTCATAAATAGGTATTGGCAGAGCTACGAAAAAACCCTTGGAGGTTGCTCCAAGGGTTTTTTTCGAATTGCGACTGGGATATCGGCCAACTTGTTACGGTCGGAGATTGACACCGATCGCTTCTTCTTCTTCCTCTGGAATGATGATTCGCGGAGTCACGGTCATCATCAGCGTGTTGGTTTCCCGACCGATCGCATTGTTCTTAAACAATCGATTCAAGTAAGGGATCTTGCTGAGGATTGGAGTACCCCGCTCGGTTCGTCCTTCTCGAAGGCGTTTGATACCGCCGAGAAGAATGGTACCACCATCGGGCACACTGACCGTGGTTGTCACGCTCGTCGTACCAAGGGTAGGTTGCTGAACCGTTGTGCCTTCGATGATATCCGAAGCATTACTGGTAGGATTCTGAGTACCGGCAGGATTGAGGATGCTCGTTCCGGTCGCGGTGCTGCGTCGGCCTTGGAAAGTAAACTGACGATCGGCAGATTCAATTCTTGTGAATTGAGGTACCAAGGTCATTCTTACGAATCGCTTGTCTTGTGAGACAATCGATTGCACATTCATCTGAGTTCCTTCGTTCAGAACCACAATGATGGGCCGCTGTGCGACTGCAAAGTCACCGACGACCGGCTCGAACGAGATAACAAACGGGCGTTGTGCAGTATCATTGATACTCGCAGTCTGTCCATCGAACATGGTCACCTTGGGTGCATTGAGCACGTTGGTACGACTGTTCCCCTGCACTGCTTGCAAGAAGAAGAACAGTTCCAAGTCGCTAAGGATAGCCAAACCAACTTGAGTACCTGCGTCACCTGCATCCGGAGCTCCGAAAGCTGGCGTAACACCGAAATTATTCCGAATTTGGAAGTCCAAATCCGATGTGAATGTCGGTCCGGTAGAGCCCACACCGCTGGAAAGTCCAACGGCAACACTTGGTGCTCCTTGCTGCCTCGAAGGGGGCGTAACTCGGTTCAGTTTGTCGCGGATGTTGAAGTCAAAGTCGAGTCCAATGCGTTCGAAGAAGGTATCCGAAAGCTGGATGAATCGAACTTCGATAGTGACCTGCAAGTTCTGCAGTGCTCGCAACGACTTCAACAAATTGGCGATCGCTTCGTGCGTTTCCTGAGGTGCTGTCACCACGAGACTTAAGTTCTGTTGAAACGGTTGCATGGATGAGGTTCCGCCAGCATTCAGCCATTGGTCGGGAGAAATCGTACTCTCGATCAAGGCGATCAGCGACGAGTAGTCGGCCATGGATCCGCCACCCAGCCCCGACGATGGATAAGGCATATTTCCTGGCATGGAACCCGCCATTGCTCCTGGCGACATACCGGTCAATCCTCCCATCGAATTCATTTGTGCTAGAACGGATGAGTTTGGATTGATACTTGCAATGCGACTTGCCTCGACACCAACGGCATTGGATTCCGCAACCGTTGCGGAAGCCATATGCGTCTGTGCTTGGTAAGCCGCTTGAAGTGCTCCGGCCATGCCCGTGTTGTAATCCGTGACAAAGTTCGGAATTGGAATGACCAAATCCTTGACATTGTACGTGAATGGAATCAACTCTTTCTTGCTGAATCGGTTGCTTTCGATCGTAAGAACTTCGTTCTTGATCGTATAGGTAAGATTCAGGTTGGTTAGTAACAGGTTCAGTACACTCTTGAGCTGAATGGGGGAACCTTTCAGATCAAGTGTTACAGGCTGGTCTATGGTTATCCCTTCTTCTGCGATGGAGCGATCATCAATGACGATTGGAATACCAGTCATCTGCGAGATGGTGTTCATCGCGTCGGCAAGAGGTCTACGGTCGAAGCTAGCCGAAAAGGGTTGTCCGAGATTCTCCCGGATCTTTCGTTCGGCTGGCAGCATTCGCAAGTCATCCTTGCCCGCAAGACGTTTTTTCGACAATTTCAGCCAATCTGTTTCGCTTGGCCACTGCAAGTTTTTCTCGCCATCGTACGGAGTCGATGCAGCTTCGACGCTGTTGAAGTGATCGACCCACCTCTCTTCTTTGAGAGCTTTGAGCAACTCTTGTTCTTCGACGCGGCGTTGAATTTTCGCCTTCTGGTAGAGCACCGCAGCGATTTCGCTATTCGGCTTGATTTCTCGAACCTTTTTCGCAACTTCTTCGGCTTCCGCGAATCGTCCTGTCGTAATCAAATCGTTGTATTGCTCTACCAGGGTCTGAACTTGCTTATCGGTTTTGGAAAGCGTGGTGGCTTCCAATCGAATCTGGTCTTCGATTTGCGTGTTTCGCTGATCCAGTTCGATCATGGATTTATTCTGCTCCGCCCATTCCTGCATATGGCTGGATACGCGATCGACCATGGCCAGTAGCGTCTTGCGTTGAGCGCCATCGATTTCGGCCTGGGAAACGCGTTGCCGCAAACCCTTGAGCTTATCGAGAGCTTCCATAGGCTTATTCGCCCCAGCCATCTTTTCGGCATCTGCGATCTCACCAGAGACTTCTGCAAACCATTTCTGACGTTTGACCTGATCCTCGCGTCTTTCCGGGCTGGCAGCGTCAATACTCTCTGGCGCACCACTGAATTGCAGTTGTGTCAGCTTGTCTTTCAACTGATCAAACGTGCCTTTATCCAGTTCCGCTCGCTTTTGCCAAGCGGATTTGAAGTAGCCCAGGGCCGCTTCTTTCTTGCCGGCAGAAAGAGCGGTGATGCCCTTCTGATAGAGTTCCTCACCCGAAGAATTGACATCGTACTGTGAGATGACACCACTTGCGGGTGCAACTCGCGACGGATCATACTGCGGTTGGTAAACACCTTGTTGGACACTATTCGCATTGCCGAATGGTGAAGACTGCCCAGATGCATTCTGTACATTCCCCATTGGCAAGGTGGCTGCCGCCGTCGTGACACCGTTAGGTGTACCACCGCGGAGTCGTTCTGCCCGATCGACTTGCAAGGCAACATCCCAAGGTTTGAGTTGGCCTTGGCCGAACTCGCTATCTGGAACTCGAAGTGAGTTGGCCTTTTGAATCAACTGCCTTGCACCGACTGTGTCCCCCCGATCCAATGCCAACTTGGCTTCCGCAGCGAGCCCAACGGCTTGGTCGCGAAGTGGATTGGCAGGACCCGCTGGTTGAGCGACCGCTTGAGGCAGTGCTGGCGGCAGACTAAAAACTTGCCCGTTGGTGGCTGGCAACGTCGAAGGGACGTTACTGTTCGCAGACCCTGTCGGATTGGAAGCAAGCAAGCCGGTTGGCGTTTGGTTGTTGTTCGCAGCAGAGTTATTTCGCAATGCGTTTGCCGCCCGGCTTGTTAGGCCGGGACCTGTTTGTGCGACGCGCATGGCTTGATCGAGAGCTTGCTGGCTCAAGCCGCGTTCAACAAATTGTTGCCGCGTTTGCTGGAGTTCAGACGCCATCTCGGGAGACTTTTGAGCTGCCAAGGTTGCTTGCGCAAACGCTTGAGCGGCCGTCTCATTTCTTCCTTCGCTCAACGCCGCACGCGCTTTGACCAAATAGGATCTCGCACTTGCAGTTGCATCGGCCGCCGTCGCTCCACTTGATGGTACAGTCCCATAAGACTGAGCCGGTGGTAGCAACGGTGGTAGAGCTGTGTTCGTTGGGCTTTGAGCGACCGCATTCAATGCAGAGCATG
>JBBRJI010000153.1:0-10036 GCA_038219625.1 Pirellulales bacterium
AGCGATAGGTGAGTTTTTCGTGGTTGATGCCAAGCAAATGAAGTAGCGTCGCGTGGAAGTCGTGAACATGAACCCGGTCTTCTCGGGCGTAAAAACCATACTCGTCGGTTTCACCATAAGAGAATCCTTTTTTGACACCCCCACCAGCCATCCAATAGGTAAATGCTTGCGGGTTGTGGTCTCGGCCGTTCTTGCCTTGCGCAGTCGGCGTGCGGCCAAACTCGGCTCCCCAAATGACCAACGTCTCCTCTAGCAATCCTCTGGCTTTCAGGTCTTTCAAAAGGCCGGCGATTGGTCTATCGACCTCCAAGGCTAGCTCTTGGTGTTTTTCCTTCAGCGCGTCATGCTGATCCCAATAACTGTGGCTTACTTGCACGAAACGCACACCAGATTCACTCAAGCGGCGGGCCAACAGACATTGCCGCCCGAAGTTTTCGGTCTTCGGTTGGTCGATGCCATACAATTGCATGGTCGCTGCGGTTTCGCGACTGATGTCCATGACGCTGGGTGCTTCGGTTTGCATCCTAAAGGCCAATTCCATCGACTGAATTCTCGCCTCAAGGTTCTTGTCGGCCCCAACGTCGTCTAAATAGGCGCGATTGAGCGATTGCGCCAAGTCCAGTTGTTGTCGCAGGTCGTGCGACGAAAGGATCGCATTGCTCACATTGCTAATCTCCGCGCCCGTCACCGATGCACGTTTGCTGCCGATGCGCGTTGCCTGATGATCGGCTGGCAAGAATGCGGAGCCGAAATTTTGAACTCCGCCGTGCCCGAGCGTTGGGTTGATCGTGATGAAGCTTGGCAGATTCTCGTTTTCGGAACCGAGTCCGTAGCTGATCCAGGACCCCATGCTAGGCCGAACAAACGTATCGCTCCCCGTGTGCATCTTCAGCAAAGCTCCTCCATGCGCTTCGTTCGAACCATGCATCGACTTAATGAAAGAAATATCGTCGACGCACCCTCCGACTTCCGGGAAAAGATCGCTGACCCAAGCTCCCGACCGACCATACTGCTGAAATCCCCAAGGGCTCTTCAGCAAGTTTCCGGTTTGTGCGAATTGAACTCTAGGCTTGTCAAACGGCAAGGGCTTGCCGTCGTCTTTCGCAAGCATCGGCTTATAGTCGAAGGTGTCGACATGCGATGGGCCGCCATGCATGAACAAGAAGATGACGCGTTTGGCCTTGGCTGGAAAATGCAGTCCGTCCTTCGACTCCGCATGCGTTTTTTGCTCGTCAAGCAACGATGCAAGCATCCATGCGCCGAATCCATTGCCGACGTTTTTTAACAATTGACGACGTGGGAGTGGGCACCCAAAGGTATGGTTATCCCCAAGTGAACTCAACTTGCTTCTATTCGACATAGAGAAACTCATTCGCCAAAAGGAGTGATCGACACACTCGAACCCAATCTTCCAAGCTTGAATTCATGGATGCAAGGCTTGGTTTTAAGTCAACCTGGACGGGATCAGCCGCAATGCTTAGCAAAAATTCTCGAATGGCTTCGATTTCCTTGGTTTTCGGAGCTCGTCCAAACACGGTCCTCGTTGCCATTGCCAAACGCGCAAGATCGTTGCTTTGTTCCAGATGAATTCGAGTCGCCAATTGCTTACCAATCTCCAAGGGGAGCGGATTGTTCATCATATACAAAGACTGGTGAGGAACGATCGTCGCCGGGCGACGTTCCACGGAAACGCCAGGCTCCACATAATCAAACGTCATTAAGAAGTCGGACATCGCAGCCCGATTGATGTCGAGATACACCGTGCGGCGAATGCAGCCAATGTTCTCAGCACCGCTAAGGTTCTTTATCATGGCCGCCGTTGCATTTCGAGGCGACCCTCCCAGACTTGAATCCAAAACATCGCCAATCGAAAGCAATGCATCTCGCAAGACCTCAATTTCCATGCGCCGACGGTTTTGTCGCCAAAGCATTCTATTGTCCGGATCGATCACCTCGGAGTCTGGGTCGCTGTGCGAATCCATCCGGTAAGCTGACGAAAGAACGACTTGCCGATGAAGCCGTTTGGCGGACCAGTCGTTCTTTACAAACTCGTTAGCAAGCCAATCGAGCAGTTCTGGGTGGGTTGGAAGCTGACCGCGTATTCCAAAATTCGAAGCTGTCGTTACCAATCCTTCGACAAAGTGTCCTTGCCAAATACGATTAACCATGACACGAGCTGTTAGCGGATGATTCTTGTCGGCGATCCACTGCGCCAACTCCAGTCGTCCAGAGCCCTTTTCTCGACCCGTCAATTCCCAATTATTCGTCTCCCCTCGGAAGACTGTCGGAATCGAAGGCACCAAGGGGTCGCCGGTGGTCTGCAAATGATTTCCACGTACATTCACTGCGACAAAGCGAGTAGGACCGTCCGTTACCGCCATCGCGCGGGGCAAACTAGGTCTTTCCTTCACTAGCTTTTCGGTCGTAGCTTGCAGTTCCAGGTAGCTTTTCTTCTCATCTGCTTCCAGCGTCTCTTCGATTTTTGCGGTGTAGACAAACAACTCGCCGCCGAAAAATTGCTTAAAGAGTTTAGCGGTCTCAGGTGAAGTAATTTTAGCTTTATCATTCCGAGGGGCATCCCGGACTTCTACCCAAATCTCGCGTAGGGCGGAAGCATAGGTGTCCAGTAACTCTTGCACGGAAACCGGATGTGGGCGTTTGCTCAGTCTGACGTCCCATGAACTTTGCTTATTCTCATCCGCAGCCAGCTCGTGCCAAATGGTTATCGCTTTTTCTGCGAACAAGTCTTTCTCCAAGGAAGCCAAACGACGCCAAACGCTGAGGAAGTCGCTGTCTTTCGATGACGCTTCGGGGTCGTTTTTAATAAGCTGTTGCCATTTTTCCGATTCCTTGTCGATTGGCTTTGCCTGCGATGCATCGAGTTGGAGTGAATTCGACATGGCAACCAAGAGCGAGTTCAACTGAGATTCAAAAGCTCGATCCGAGTAGACACGTCTCTTCTCATCAAGCTCGGTTTTGAACTTGTCGATTTGCTGTTGCTGAGCTCGTATTGTCTCGGACAGCAACGCATCGGGCAAATCTCGCTCGTTCCATTGCGAAACAAAGTTAAGATGCTCCATCGATTTGGTGCTTTGAAGAATTCCAGCCAGCGCATAGTAGTCCTTTGCAAGGATCGGATCGAATTTGTGATCGTGACACCTGGCGCAGCCAAGAGTTAATCCTAGAAACACTTTTCCGATCGTGTCGAGCTGCTCATCGACCATGTCTGCCACAAGTTTCGGTTTATCCTGTTCCGCCAACATCTTGGGGCCAACCACTAGAAAGCCGGTAGCCGTAATCAATCGTCGTTGCTCCGCTTCGGATTCGGCTGGCAGCAAGTCACCTGCAAGCTGTTCTGTAATAAAATCGTTATAGGGTAGGTCTGCATTCAGTGCGTCGATGACGTAATCGCGATAGCGCCAAGCCACAGGGTAGCCATGATTTTCATCCGCACCGTTGGAGTCGGCATAGCGGGCCAGATCGAGCCAGTATCGTCCCCAACGCTCACCAAATCTTGGCGATGCGAGCAATTTGTCAACCACTTGTTCGTAGGCATCGGCCTGTTGCGATTGAACGAAAGCATCTACTTCGTCCGGCGAAGGAGGAATACCGTTCAAGTCTAGGAATACTCGCCGTAGCCAAGTGGTTCGGCTCGACTCGGAGTTGGGTTCAAGACCGGCGCGAGAACGTTTGTCGTCAAGGAACGAATCGATAGGCGTGCGGCTCCAATTCGAATGAACAGTCGGACTCCCAATTGCTTCGCGTGGGCGAAACGACCAGAATTGTTTGGCTTGAAGCCAGTCGATGGTTTCGTTTTTTGGTTTGGTTGCGGATTCATTACGAGGGTCTGGTGCACCCATCGCGATCCACTTTTCAAAGTCGGCAATGACTGCATCTGGGAGTTTTGATTTGGGTGGCATTTTCAAATCTTGATGCCGTAACGCCTGCATCAAAAGACTTTTGCCGGTATCCTTCAGATCAACCGATGGCCCCGAATCGCCTCCCTTGGCAATACCCTCACGGGAATCAAGCAGGAGACCTCCATGGATCTCCGCCGCAGATGCAGAATGGCATTCGTAGCAATGCTTAACCAAAGTTGGTCGAATTCGCGATTCGAAAAACGCGAGCCCGTCTTCGCCTGCAAACAGAGGCTGGCTTGGAGTCTGTGCGATGGTCAACAAGGCAAGGAAAAGCCAAATGGAACGAGAAAACTCGCGGAAGCTCAAAACAGGAAATGCAAACATGGGTCAGATCAAGCGAAAGAAGCTTGGGCGGCCGTATTTACGGCACTGGGGAGGGAAGGTTGCAAATTGCAAAAAAACGCGGACTCTGCATTGTACTACACTCATCCGTGCTTTTCCATTCCCACTTCGATTGAAATGGTTCGGCAAGTCGTTTTTGCCAAGAGTCGTACCCATGTCTAGCGAAACGGGGCATATTTTTCTATCTGACATGGCTATAATAACGCCACCGACTACTCACTTCTTGGAGCACAACAATGATACTCTCCTTCTTGGTTTGCGTTTTGGCCGGAGTCTTAGCCGACCCTGAGAACAGTACGATCGCGGGCCGTTTTGTTGTCGAGCACCAGACGCTGATGAATCTTGGATTTGAGTGGTCGATCCGCGGTGATGCCAATCGAAATGCATCCGTCGCAGTACAGTTTCGAGCGGTAGGCGAATCCAATTGGCGCGATGCATTGCCGCTTGTTCGCGTCGGTGGCGAGAATGTTTTTCGCCGTCGCGAGAATCTCGACTACACGGTTCCAGATGGATTTGCGGGCAGTATTCTCAACGTGTTGCCCGGAACAGAATATGAATGCAAGTTTCAATTAGTCGACCCAGACGGCCTCTCCGGTGAAACAACCCAGAACGTACGTGTTCGCACTCGCTCAGAACCTCAAGCTTATTCCGCAGGCCGGAAGTTACACGTTTACCCCATGGAATACGTAGGCCAGCGTGAGGAACCCAGTTTCACTAGCCTTCTACAGGCGTATTATGGCTCCGGCTTGGGCGATTGGAGCGTGGTCTGGGAACGTCGGGCTCTACCTGGCGACACCATCCTAGTACATGCAGGGTTATACAAACCGGAGCGGCTCAACTATGTTGACCCGATGATGACGCCCTTCGACGGTAGCATTTCACTCACGTTGAAAGGCACACCCGAAAAACCAATCACGATTCAGTCCGCAGGTGATGGCGAAGTGATCTTCGATGGGGATGGAAACCACCGACTTTTCGACGTGATGGCTTCTAAGTATCACATTTTCGAAGGATTGACGTTTCGCAATACCGATGTCGCCCTATTCGCAGGTCAGAAGGAAGTGCTTGGCGCGGTGGGCTTGACGGTAAAGAACTGCCGATTTGAGAATATTGGGTTTGGAGTGTGGACCGAATATGCCGGATCGAGCGACTTTTATATTGCCGACAATCTTTTTCTAGGACGCGATGATCGCTTTCGACTGGTAGGCTGGACGGGACCGCTATGGGCCAGTGCCGGTCCCTATCGGTCCCATTTGCTTACTAGCTACTACGCGGTCAAGGTCTACGGCCCCGGTCATGTCATTGCGCACAACGCAATCGCATATTTTCACGACGCGATCGGCATTTCTACCTATGGGACGCCACCGACCGATCCTGATCAAAGGGCTTCGTCGATCGATATCTACAACAACGACATGCATATGCTCAATGATGACTTCGTTGAGACCGATGGAGCGGTACACAATGTGCGAGTGATGAACAATCGAGGTGTCAATGCCGCTCATGGCGGTTACAGCGCGCAACCGTCGTTTGGAGGACCGGTTTATTTCATAAGCAATTTGTTGTACCACGTGCCAAGTGCTTCGGCCTTTAAATTCTCAGCCAAGCCGGCTGGATTATTTGTGTACCACAACACGATCATTGGAGAACAAGGCTCTGCCGATCCTACCTCCAACGTTCATTTTCGAAATAACCTTTTCTTGGGCCGGGATACGCCGGGCCGTGGGATCATGACGTGGGCCAACGGGACCGACGCTTACAGCTCCGATTACAACGGCTTTCGGCCCAACAAAGGAGCTGATCCACAATACAGGTGGCTCAGTCCCATGCCGGGGACAAATCTATATGAGCCTACCCCCCAGGATTGGCGAGGTTTTTCGAAGCTTACTGAATTGAACCAAGCCACACATCAGGAAGCTCACGGTATCGAAGTCGATTTTGATATTTTCGAGCAGTTAAGCCCCCCCGATCCTGCCTTGCGTCATGCTGTCTATCATGCCATGGACCTGAACTTTCGACTCAAAGCGACCAGCAAAGCCGTGGATGCAGGCGTAATTATACCAACAGTGAACGACGGATTCCTAGGCCGCGCGCCCGACTTAGGTGCGATCGAAGTAGGCAAGCAGGCAACCAAGTACGGACCGCGCTGGATCACTTGGCAACCGTTTTATCGCTGAGTGTGCCCGGCCCCCGTGGCCGACGCTGCTAGCGTCGGTTCGGATGCTGGCAGCATCCGCCACGGATCAGTGAACTCGCTCAAAATCCTTTTGGAACA
Organism: Pirellulales bacterium; assembly: GCA_038219625.1. GTDB lineage: Bacteria > Planctomycetota > Planctomycetia > Pirellulales > Pirellulaceae > JBKCUI01. The sequence continues at coordinate 6,538 of JBBRJI010000153.1, forward strand.
ATTGCCGAACGCCGACGAACAACACGATCGCGGCAATCAAGTAAATCAGAGCTGCGTAACTTAACCATTGATCAACCCCAATCGTCTTTTTCCAGATGCCAACCGACAAAGGGGCAAGTCCGGATACAAGGGCTCCGAAAAAGTTCAAAAGCCCAACGGCAGATGCGCGTGTATCGGCCGGCACGACTTCAAAGGCTGCTGGGAAAATATTTCCCATGAAGAGCCCAGCGAACAGCCCAAACGCAGAAGCAGCCAAGCGAGTCACGCTGAGCGTTTCTGAATTCCCAATCGCATAAAGACATGGCGCACAAAGTAGCAAACTTGCCGTCATCAAATAGAGTCTTGCTGCTTTGGTACGAACGTAAAGCTTGTCCGCAAGAATACCGCCGCACAATAGGCCAACGAGCGTCGCTGTCTGCAAGTAGACTGTCGCAGTAAAGGCTGCATCCGCGAGCGTTAATTCGAATTTTTCGAAGAGAAAATTAGGAAGCCAACTGTAGAGCATCCACAGGCCGAATAAAAACGCAGGAAACACGACGCTCAACAAAAGAAACGTAGGAACTCGAATGACCTGGGCCAAGGCAAGTCTCCCATCATGCTTTCGAACATCGCGTTCCGAACTCTCGTGCACCGTTCTCAAGAACAAGAAGTACGGAACGGCGTAGAGAAGCCCGATTCCGCCGAGAACAAAAAACGCTCCACGCCATTGCCCTTGCTGTGCCATCCAGCCTCCAAACCAAGACCCGACGACCGTTCCAGCAATCTGTGCGGTTGTTAGCAAAGCAACAGCTCGTGATCGCTTCTCGGGGGGATGGGCGTTCGCCGTCAATGCAACTGCGGCCGGCATGTAGAGTGATTCGGAGATGCCCATAGCCGCGCGGAGCCCTAGCAGCATAACAGCCGAATTCGCCATACCAGTCGCAACGGTCACTACGCTCCAAACCGCTAAGCTCAAAACCACTAGATGTCGCTTCGAAAACTTGTCGGCCAATTGACCCGCTATGGGGCAGCCGCATCCATACACCCACAAGAAAATAGTCCCCGTCAGTCCAAGCTGAAAGTCGGTCATTCCAAGATCGGACTTGAGCACCGGAAACATCGCAGACATCGCTTGCCGATCGCAATAGTTCAGAAAATACGCAACCCACATGAAGCCAACGAGCAACGCAGCTTGCCTTGAGGCAGCCATGAAGTCAGCACGATTCATGGTTTGTTGTCGATCAGTGATTCAAGGGCCACTTCTTGCGCAATGACGGCCACGCAATCCCCTTGTTGCGTCAAGCACGGAGCCCGCATGGTCACCAAGTAACCATCGCTGTGAGCAACGACCGGCTCCGCTTCACGATCCGGGCGTTCTAGATGGTGAATGCTACCGATCGTTTCTCCGCGTTTCACTTTGGAACCAAGATCAAAGTGGATCTCATAAATTCCTGACTCCGGCGCGAGCAAATAATCCTCACGCTTGAGGGCTTGCGTCAAAATCGTTGGCGGCAAGCCTAGGCTAACGCGAGTCTCTTCCTTTCCTTGAAGCACGCCGACATGAATTAGTACATTTTGCAATCCGCTCTGCGCGATCCGATGCACGCTGGCCGGTATCGCCTCGCCACCTCCTAGCTCGGTGGTAACAACCAGCTTGCCTTGATTCTCCGCTTCGACGGGCAACAATCCAGTGCCAGCGATGTCCGCATAAAGAAAAGCAAAATCCGTGTTCCAGGCTAGCATCGCAGCAAACATTTGCTTTCTTTGATCCAGGTCCGGTACCAAATGCATGTGTGCACAGGGCACAAACTCCATACTGCGCCCGCCCGAATGTATATCGATTACCACATCGCACATCGGAAACAAGACTGTCGTTAAGAAGTGGGCGATTTGGCTCGTGACGCTCCCCTCTGGCTCGCCTGGAAAGGCTCGATTCAAATTCATCCCGTCGAGTGGAGACAAGCGTGTGGCAGCCCGAGCCGCGGGAAAGTTCAACGAAGGGATGAGAAGGATGCGTCCGTTGACCATCTCGGGCGTCAATTGCCGAGCAAGTTTCATGGCAGCGATTTGGCCTTGGTACTCATCGCCATGATTGCCACCTAGAACCAAGACGGTCGGTCCATTTCCATTGGCAATCGAGGTGATCGGTATCATGACATTCGCCCAACCACCAAGGTTGTGGGAGTAGGGGACTTGCAAAAAACCTTGTTGTTTGCCTGGTTTTTCGAAATCGAGCGAAGTAAAGATCATAGCGCCGCCTCATGCTTCTTCGTGCAGATTGATTTGTCGTTGAGCGTGGTTCAGTCGCGAATAGGTACCGCCAAGTCGAATTAGTTCGTCGTGGTTTCCGACTTCGGTGATCCGTCCTTTTTCAAGCACGATGATGCGGTTGGCTTTACGAAGAGTGCTAATGCGATGTGCTATAGCGATGGTGGTACGTCCTTGAACCAAAACATCGAGGGCTTCTTGGATTTCGCGTTCCGTTTCCGTGTCCACCGCCGACGTTGCTTCGTCCAAGATCAAAATTCGCGGATCGGTAAGAAGGGCCCGAGCAATCGAGATGCGTTGCCGCTCGCCACCCGAGAGCGATTGGCCTCGTTCGCCAACAAGTGAATCGTATCCGTCCGTTAGTCGCAGAATGAAGTCGTGGGCTTTAGCTGCTCGCGCGGCCGCGATGACTTGCTCGCGTGTCGCCTCGGGCTTCCCATAAGCGATATTCTCCGCGATCGATCCGAAGAACAAGAAAGGCTCTTGAAGCACGATGCCGATATTGCTTCGGTACTCGGTAATTGGAAACGATCGGATGTCGATTCCATCCACCATAATCGAACCACCGCTAACATCGTAAAAACGGCAGACCAAATTGACCAACGTGCTTTTGCCCGCACCGCTTGGCCCAACCAGCCCGATCATTTCACCCGGTTGGATATCCAGGCTTACATTGTGAATGACTTGGCGAGAGCCGTATCGAAAGGTCAAATCGTTTAGTTGAACTCGGCCATGGACGCGACCTGGTCGGACTGGCTTTTGCGGTTCGGATACGCTGGGGACTCGGTCGAGGATCTCGAAAATCCGATTCGTTGCGGCAGCAGTTCGTTGTGCATTGGCTAGGAGTCGGCTCATGCCATCCAGTTGGCTATACAAAGCACCGATGCGGTTCACGAACAGCACAAGAACACCGAGCGTGATCGCGCCTTGGGATACTTGGTAGGCACTAAAGCCCCACACGACCAACAGGCCTAGATCGGTCAACAATGTGATAATGGGTGAGAAGGCGGCCCACAATCGGTTGACTCGGTTGTTTGAATCGAGGACGTGATCGTTGCTCTGCTTGAATCGATCGACTTCCCGATTTTCCTGTGCAAAGGCTTTGACCACACGAATGCCCGGAATCGTATCGGCGAGTACGTTAAGCATCTCGGCCCAGGCCGTGCTTCCGCGTGCGAATCCCATTCGTATCTTGCCTTGAACACGCGATACCGTCCAGGCAATGAAAGGAAACGGTAACAAACCAACGACC
>JBBRJI010000154.1:0-10009 GCA_038219625.1 Pirellulales bacterium
CGCTTCAAGTTCCTTTTTTCGTTCATCAAATGTGCATTCCATTACACCACTCCCAATCAAAGCGTTTTCGAAATACCAGCAAAACGCAAGATTATGCCCTAAAACGACTTGCGAAATATAGAGCGATTTGGGACAGTCGAATTAGGACAGTTTTTCGGTAGTCGCTACAGTTTTGAAGGGTCGCACGCCTTAGGGGCGGTAACGCAGAGAAAGTGCGTTCCGACTTGGAAAATCGTTGATGAACTCTAGAATACACCTATGAGGGTTCGAACCTCAAACCTTCGGTTCCGTAGACCGATGCTCTATCCAATTGAGCTATAGGTGCGTAAGTGATAGGCTGGCTGGGAAGTGTAGCATAAGGATAGCCAATTGCAAAGGGGTGGCGAATTCTAGACACCAATGAAAACACGACGCTCATTCAATCCTTCTTAAACCGCTGTCTTTGGCACCAGGAATTATCGCGTGCCGGTCCGGGAACCGTATCGTGAAAAAATTTCGAGGAAGAAAGCTGCCATTAAAACTGCTCGATCGGCAAGCAACTTTGCTCTCCAATCCAAACTCACTGGTACTTGGATTGGCGAATCTGGCAATGTTCTGAACTTTCGATCTGACGGCTCTGGACGCGTGCGGGCGGACGACTCTAAATCCAATTTCGATGCCTTCGAATGGAACGCGTCTCGGAATGAATTGAGGATTTTTACAGGTCCACGCAAGTCAGAAATTCGAACCATGATCGGCAGATACCTTTTTGGTACCGCGGCCTTCCGGTTTGAAATTGTGGAGCTGTCATCCGAGAACATTCAACTCCGCGATAAGTCGACTGGCCTGATGAATGTTCTAAACAAGACTTCCGAACATCTGTTGGATGCGGCACCTTAGTTCCCTAGAACCAAGCTCCCAGCTTTTCGTCTCAACTCAATTTCGATACGGAGACTGGAATCCGCCACCTGACATCGGATGGTAGATGGGCGCTTCTGGATAATACTCGTCTTGCCCCGCCGGCAATACGTTTCCTGGACCCACACTAAACCCGCCAGCTCCCCAGCCACCACCCTGGCCCCAGCCACCAACTTGGCCCCAGCCTGGTCCGTTCCCCCATCCGTTGCCTATCGGCGGTTGCGGCATTGGACCACCGCCCATACCTGGCGTTCCACCCTGTTGATTCGGCCCAATCCAACCTGGGCCATTCAACCCTGGCCCGACATTGCCGTTTCCGTTTCCTGGCGCTCCATGAGGGAAGCCCGTTGGCCCAAATGCATTCCATTGATTCTGATTCCCGCCTACCACGACCTGAGGCAACTGTGGGCCCCATTGACTGTAGGGAACGCTAAAAGGCCGATTAGGATATCGCCATTCCCCATAAGGGCGAACCGGTTGTCCCCATTGTTCGGTCACATGGTAGTTGTCGGAACTAAAGCCCGCTTGCAGAGTACTGCGAGTATGCCGAAAGCCGCTTCGCACGAAATCAGGCCGTTCCGTCGATTGGGGCTCTACCGCCAATGCATATTGGTCGACGCGTTGTCCTTGTTGATCGTGCGTGTACGTCGATGGCAATGTTGTCCAATCCATCGCAACTGGCTTGGCGGGTTTTACGGCTCGTTTGATGGGTAGAACCGGACTGACGCACGACGACGCTGCAATTCCTTGACTGGCCGTCGGTTTTGTGTTTGAAGGCTCATCCGATTGCGCCCAGGCAACGCAAAAAGACGAAATACTTGCCAAGCTGAAACCGGCCATTCTTACGATTTGGTTGGATAAGGTGCTCATAGATCTCAGATTAGTCGGCGGCAAATCCTTTCCAATACTTTGCAGCAACCGTCCGGCAATTTTATGTTAAGAGAATCCTGTTGTAAGGATTGTGCGAGCGCGAGCGCATATAGCGTTCCGACGAAAGTGCGCTGGAATTCGTAAGGAAAGACCCTACTCCGCAACAAATTCCTTGGGTAGCGAAACCTTATTGGCTTCCGCCCAAGTACGAGTCGTCAATTCGATCTTTTTTTGGCCAGGTCGATCCGGATCATCGAGTATCAGCCAAACCACTTTCTGATTGCGTTCCGTTGGCGACTGAACGGTGGTGACTGGATTTGCGCGACGGACAAGGTCCAGCAGTACGATTCGAAGTGCCACGCCATTGTGCTTGAAGGATCTAATCGATTGATTGCGAGTGATGCCTTCTTTTTGAAATGCAGCTCCGTTGATCGACATGGATAGTGGTGATCCTGCCAATACTGCGTCACTCATCTCACCGGATATCAACTGCAAGGCGGCCTCCAACGACTCCTGTTCAAACCCAATCGTAATCTTCGATTCCAAGATTTCTTCCATCGATTTTGCTGGCGGCTTGGTTGCTGATGGGCGGGATGTCGTGACGGTTGGCCCTGCCTCGGTCGCGTAATTCTGGAGTGCCATCCAGCTCGCAATCACAATATTGTTTAGGGCATCAATTGGAAGATAAGCATTTGCAACAACTTGACCTTCCTCCAATCCAAAACGTCCATAACGGTTGAGAGCACGCATCATCTGCGGATAGCGGAGCCCTAATGCTCGCCAATAAGGATGCAAACCTGTGCCAGATGCTAAGACTTTTTCAAAATCGTCTGGGACACTTGACATGCTCGCTTTCAGCGTTGCCTCAAACTTGCCAGCGTCGCGAATTTCGGAGCTTAGCATTCGCAATTCCATATACCAGCGAGAATTGACTGTGGTTGTGAATGCGACAGCTTGCATCGACTCGTCAATCGATTCGCGGAGGACATCTTGCACTTTCGGAAAGGTGGAAAGTAGTTCGCGGCCGTCACCAAATAGAAAACTTGGAGCAAACAGCAGCGTCAAGTCTGCGCGGCTATCCGTTGTCTTAAGCAAGGTCTCTAGTTGTCGGCGAAGTGGGGCTGGTCCACCATTCAGTTCCGGCAACGTTGCAATCAACGCTTCCGGGCCAACCAACGCTCGTTTGATCATCGTGGTCCCGTCTGTTTGCATGCCATCCATGGCAATCCCGATTGCGTTGGATGCCGATTCATTGCTCCATAGACCAGTCTTGCTCTTGCTCTTCGGATCGATCAGTTGCAACGAATAACCTGGGCAGGCAGAAATGACGGAGTCAATGGAAACGGGTTGCGAAAACGAGATCCGAAAGGCAGCCTGTGGTACGCCCGGTTTCTTGCTTGGATACAGTCCAATGCCAACCGATCCGATACGATCGTCATTCAACAATGGAAGCTTGGATAGAAATTGGATTAAGTCCGTTTGAGACTCGGTCCACCATTTGCCGAGATCGCTGGCGTCTCCGCGCCGATGCCACATATTGGCAGAGACGAACACCATGGCTTCAACGCCCGCTGGGAACATTTCTAGTGAATAGGGAGAACCGGCCTGAGGGGGTGCCCAAAGCAACTTTCCATCGTCGGACTCAACGGCAAAATACTCGCTTACCGACTCCGTTGGCTTCTTCGATATGTCGCTGTTGTTAAGAACCGCGGCTGTTTGACCATTCACCGGAACCGTCGCAACATTGCGATTCTCGACAGAAGGATTCGAAGATGCCAAGTCTCCCGTCGCAGGGACTTGGATGGACGAACCACTATTTCGAACGAGCAACGTGATGACGAGGCCAAATACCAAGCAGGTAACTCCAATCATAGTAGGCAATACCCATACCGGCTTCTTCTTCGATTTCTTTTTTCCCCTACTCTTCTTGGGAACGGATGGGTTTTTCTTTCCCGGGGCGACAGTTGACGATTGCTTTTTGGAAACGTGAGAAGCAGGGCTTTCGTCGCGGGCGGATTCCGTATTGGTTGGTGCCGTCTCGGGTAGTGATTCCTTTGGTAGTGTGTCCTTTGGTAGTGTGTCCTTTGGCGTTTGGGCCGCGACTTGTGCGACCGGCAAAGCCTTGACGGGCTCTTTCGACGCTATTGAAATAGGAACCGGAGCGGGCTTGGATCGGGTTGTTGGGACGGAATCCGAGGGCTCGGCACCATTCGGTTTTGCGGGAACAGGTACATTTGGAACGACGGCTGACTTTTCGGCGGCTGACTTTTCGACGATCGCTTGATTGGGTATGGTTGTTGGACGGGGTAGTTTTTCCGATTCCACCAAGGCAAACTCGATTGCCTTGATTAACTCCGAGGCCATTGCAAAGCGTGAGACCGGGTTTTTTGCCAACAGATGCGCTAGGCATTGTTGCAGGGGTTCAGGCAATTCGGCTCGAGTTAGCGGTTTAGCTGCATTCGTAGTATGGACCAGGGCCCAAGACTGAGCGGTATCGTTCAGTTCATTGCCGTAGGGTGAATTACGTGTTAGAGAACGGTACCAAACACACCCCAACGCATACAAATCGGTTTGGAAGGAATGAACTGCGTTTGGAAGGGTTAGTTCTGGTGCGGCGATGCCTAGGAGAGCATCCCGCGAACTGGTTAGAACCGAGTTCGAGTTCGCGGAATAAGGGTTTGCAGGTGGGAAAACAGGATCGCGACGAAGCACAAAGACCCCGTCGTCGACACACCAAATGGCATCGGAGCAAGTGCGGCCATGCACCAATCCGGACTCGTGCATCTTTTGAAGGCCCGATGCTATTTGCTCGATCATGCTAGCTGATTCGGACCAACTCAACGGTCGATTGCTTAAAAGTGAGGACAACGACTGTCCTTCGAGCACGTTGCAGAAGCTGACGAAACTCGTCTTGTCGATTCCGGAAAAAAGCCATTTGTCGAGGGATGGGTGTGTGACGGCGACTTGCTTTTCCGCTAAGCCGAAACTCGGAGGCCAGTTTTGAAGTTCGGAGCGTTCTAAATTCTGTTGCGTCAGCAGAAAACACCAAAGCGGAGAGTGTTTGGGGCGACTGGAGTCTATTGCTTGCAACCAGTTCGAACCGAGTCGTGACTCTAACGATTCGGTGATACGATAAGGTCCAACTGCAAGCGGAATGGGTAGTTCGCCGAACATCACATTTGCTTGAAAGGAAGTGATCTTGCCCAGGCGAATGAGTTCTGCGGCCAATTTACTTGGGTCTAGCAAGGACTCCGGCGGCGCGGACTTGGTGATTGCGATTGCCCAGTTCCGGCATTCGTCTGGAGTTGCAAGTCCAGCGGCATGGATTCGCTCCCATAGTTGGACCGACGTTGGCGTCACAGTCATTGCCCTAAAACATAGGCGAAAATAAGTGGTGCTACGATAGTTGCATCGCTATGGATCATGAACTTGGGAGTGTCTGACGTCAACTTATTCCAAGTGATTTTTTCATTTGGAACCGCGCCGCTATAGCCGCCATAGCTGGTTTCTGAGTCGCTGATTTGCGCATAATAAGCCCATCGACGAGTCTCGTTTTCGTCTAAATCTTGAATGAGCATTGGAACAACGCAGATCGCGAAGTCGCCGGCGATTCCGCCACCAATTTGAAAGAAGCCTACGCCTCGATCCTTGCTGAACGTCCGATACCACTCTGCCAGCCGCTGCAACTGATGGGTTCCACTTTTGAGAGCATGATGCGAAGCGACGGTGCCGTCCATGACGCGGGCGGTAAACATATTGCCGAGCGTGCTGTCTTCGATTCCGGGTGAAAAGACCGGAATACCGGCCTGTTTGGCAGCGATCATCCAGGAGTTTTCCACTGGTATTTTATAGTGCGATCTGAGCTCGGGCTCGTCGAGCAGCATGAACATATACTCGTATGGAAAATAGCTTTTGCCTTCTGCGGCCGCTTTGGTCCAGTATTTAACCAAACGGCTCTGCATGTGTTTCATGACCGTTTCAGGAATGCAAGTATCGGTGACGCGGTTGTACCCAGCATCTCTCAGTGCAACCTCGTCCTCGACACTCAATGCTCGCCAGTTTTCGATTACTTTGTAGTCGTCGTGGGCAAACAGGTTGAACAGGTCCTCCTCGAGGTTTGCAGCCGTGCACGAGATCGCGTGAATCTTTCCCTTGCGAATCATTTCCGCCAGTGAAATACCCATCTCGGCAGTGCTCATCGCGCCAGCCAACGAGACCATCATTGTCCCCTGCTCGTCGTCTACGAACTTCTTGTACGCCTTGGCGGCAGCGAGCGTTTCGCGTGCATTGAAATGCCGATAGTGCTTTTCCATGAACGCCGAAATCGTCATTTTTGAATCCGAATAGTATGGTTGAGAGGAAAGGGAAAGTGAGAGAAAAGGGAAGTTGAGAAAGTGTCGCCTTTCGCTCTGCGAAAGAGGTTTGCCGGGACGCACTTTCGCGGAGCGAAAGGCGACATTGACGAATCCTAGGTGCGAGCCATCGGCATGACTACGTAGGTATAGCCATCGTCTGTGGTGAACATTGCCGGTTCGGCGTTGCTCCTAACTTCGATGGCAAAATTCTTTTCCAAATCGAGAGCTTTAAAGAAGTCTAAAACGAATCGATAGTCCATTGTAATCTTGACTTCTTCACCCGTGTAAGCAATGGGCATTTCGATTCGGGATTGGCCGATATCGGCGGTGCGTGCGGCAACGACGAGCGATCCGTTTCCGAATACAAATTCGACACCGCGGCTCTCAGGGTCAGCGACGATCGACGCTTGGCGAATCGCGGTGAGAAAGGGTCCGACCAAGCCTTCGATGCGCGTTTTGCCTTCGCGGCTTGGAATGACCTGTCTCCAATTCGGATATCGGCCTTCGACAAGTCGTGAGTAGATGGTGCAACGGTTTGTTCGGATCAAAATGTCGTTGCTGCGTGCGGCAACGTGGACCATTTCGTCTTTGTCGCTGATAGAGCGATCCATGAGTGTCAACGTTTTTGTCGGAACGATGGTCGACATGCCGGAGTTTTTGAAACCGCCGATGGAAGTGCCAGTGCCGTGCATGCTAGCCAAACGTCGACCGTCGGTTGCAACCGTGGTGATTTGTTCGCCATCCATTTCGAATAGTACCCCACCCAACTGGTAACGAGTGCTTTCGTTATCGGTCGCAAAGATGGTCCGTTTGACTAATTCCTTGAAGAGACGCGCGGGCAATTCAAAGTAGCTATCTTCGGCGAACTCGACCACGCTGGGGAACTCGTCAGGATTGGCCCTAGGCAGATGGAATTCCGAATGGCTGCCAATGAAATCAAGCGAGTTCTCAGTGGACTCAATCGTCAATGTTTCGTCGCTGGATTCGCGGAGGATATTGCCGACTCGCTGGACATTGAGCAAAGCCCGGCCCGGAGCGAGAACTTGAACGTCTTCGACCTCCAGGCGAATCCCGGCCTCCAAATCGGTCGCCATCAAGACAACTCGGCTCTCGGTGGCGTCGATTTTGATATTGTTTAGGACTTCTTTTGGACTGCGGGTCGGAGCGATCCCGGCGGCGATTTGAAATGCATTAAGCAGTTTCTCTCGATTACAAATGATTTTCATATGGCAGGACTCGGTTCGAATGACTTTTTGGAATGCTAGTTTTGTTTTTTTGAACCCAATGTTGTAGCCTGAATGAAACAAAAACTGTAGAGGGCACCTGCTTTGTGGTTGCTAAGCTAAATTCAGTGGTATTGGAGTATTCCGACGGAACCGACATAATACCGCCATTACCGAGACAGGGTTTCGTTAAAGGCAGGCCGCAGCATTGCGCGACCGCTGTTGGCAGATTTGGTTTTCAGGAGGTGAGCATGGACGCAAATTGGCATGAATTATTTGTGGACTTCGGCGAAGATCCGCTGATGCCGTTTCCCCGGGCAACACTTAGTCGCATCGAGTCGGAAAGCACGATCGCGTTGCGCGGGCTGGTGTCAAGGAATGTCCCAAAGCTACCGGGGGTCTACGGGATGTTGGACGCCACGGGCCGTCTCATCTATGTTGGAAAATCAAAGTCGCTGCGAAATCGTTTGCTCAGCTACTTCATGCCCAACAACACCGACGAAAAGGCCGGTCGGATCATCCAGGCTGCCACGGCTATCGTCTGGGAAAAGCAACCAAGCGATTTCGGGGCTTTGCTCCGTGAACAGATGTTGATCCGACGATGGCAACCCAGGCTCAACGTCGTAGGAATGCCGAAGCGCCAACAGCAAGCCTTCGTTTGTATTGGGAACCCTCCGGCCGAGCGTTTCTATTTGAGTAAGCAGTTCGATCCAACTGCGACGAGTTGCCAAGGTCCATTTCATGGGATGGGGAACCTCAATCGAGCTATCGAGACACTGAACCGTCTGTACTTGCTACGAGACTGCAATCAGAAGACGCCGATGATGTATTCTGACCAACTGCAACTATTCGATTTGGAGTTGCGGGCAGGATGTGTTCGAGAGGAAATCGGCACTTGCCTTGCGCCCTGCCTGCGATCTTGTAGTCGGCTGAAATATGGCGAGCAAGTGGAAAAGGCTCTTCGCTTTTTGAATGGAACGTCCGTCGAAGTACTTGCACAAGTAGAGCAACAAATGAACCGTGCAGCGGCTGGACAACATTTTGAGCATGCGGCCCGCTTGCGAGACGACCATAAAGTCCTGAAATGGCTTTCAAATCGCTTGGCTAGTTTTAAACGGGCTCGCGAGCAGTACTCGTTTATCTACCCGGTTCGGGGCTGTGACGGTCGCGATATCTGGTATTTGATACGAAAAGGGGGCGTCGAACATGCGATCGGTTTACCGAAGAACGCTTCGCAATGGCGAACTGCTCGTTCCGCGTTAACCCGATGGCACGAGATCAGCGATTCGGTTGGTTCAGGATTTTTGCGGTACGAAGAAACGATTGGCCTGGTGACCACTTGGTTCCAAAAGAATCGTGAGGAACTGCGTGAAACTCAGTCCGTAGCGGAAATCCCGATGCGTTGGACTGAAATGCGTGCCAACTTAACGCAACAACACCTAACTGTAGGTTAGCGCAAGGCCTGAATTTCAGGATCTTCCAAAAACTCGTCTGTCAACGACAGAGCCCATTTTCTAAGGCTATTCGTAGCTTCCGATTCTACCAGACCCTTGAGTTTCGTTTGAGCAGCCTGCGTACAAACCCTTTGCAGCTTGTTTTTGAAGTCTTTAATATTTAGTTCGGTGTCGACAGTACGCAGTATTTCAGGAATGCAAAAATACATTTGTTGTACTGCGGCTTCTTGAACGAGTGGCCAGAGAATTGCAGCGTAAGGCGGGTTCTTAAATGACCATTCGTCCCAAACACTCGCACCATCCGCATTGGTGGATTGCAAGTAACTGAGGAGAATTTTCGGACCAAGGGTTTGGGAGACTGCTCCGTATTGAACGGTGGATACATGCCAATCTGTTTGATTCCCTGCGGTGAGATGGGTCAAAATGTTTTTGCTGCACGGACTTACAGATGGCGATAATCGGGTTTTGCTTATTCGAATTTTGGTACCAGGAATGCGTTGATAACTGAACTCACGTTTTTGAAAAAGTTGCGGACAGAACTCTTCACCCGAAATAGAGGAGCTCGTCAAAACGAAAAAGGAGCCTACCAACCCAAAAAGCACCAGGCAAATCAGTCCGATGATCCATTTGTGTCCTTGACGTCGGATCCCGGAGGACGCGGCAGGTTTCGATATAGACATGGCGAAACTAAAGTTCTATTTGCAGCAAAAAAGCGGAAATCGAAATTGGATTAGATTTTTTTTGACACTCGGGAAACAAGTATAATCGTCGCCGACCGTTTTTGGCGAGCTACGTGAAGCAATCCTACGGCGAACCAGATTCTCACGAATTCAGCTACGGTAGGTCATTATTTGCCGCTCGCCTAACGCAACCCTATGGAACGAACCGTTAAATCATGGCTTTGCCGCTTTTCAGAAGAATTCTTTCCTCCGGTTCGCTCGTCGGAAAAACGCAGATCCATCAAAAATCTGGAGTCGGTTGGCGACAACAATGGCGTTTTACTCAGGTCGATTGGAAGCAGCCGCTTGGCAAATCGGAGTTGGCAGAGGGGTTAATCGCCCCAAAAACACCTCCTCTTGATTTCGACAACCAATCGTCTGAGGTAAAGTCCCGCATCCTGGAAGCCATTCTTTTGATTGCTAGGGAGCCGTTGTCAGCAAGGAGACTCGCAGTATTGGCAGGCTTGGCGGACGCGACTCAGGCGAGAACG
>JBBRJI010000155.1:0-10000 GCA_038219625.1 Pirellulales bacterium
ACTTTGTCGGTGCCGCTGTCCACAATCCAAATCGACTGGCTGAAACCGCTGGGATCAATAGTTAGCCCGGTTGGAAGCTTGTTGGCTGAATCGATTGTCCAACTACCGACCAGCGAACCGCTGAGCGTGTATTTGAAAACCTTATCGGTCGAACTATCGTTGACGACCCATAGGTATGAGCCATCGGTGACGATGCCTTTGGAACTGGTATTGCCGCTGTTCAGAGAGAAACTGCTGGCTGCGTTTTGACTGCCCGAGGTGCGACCGGCGGCGCCCGAGTAACGGTAGACCTTGTCGGAGCGACTGTCGACGATCCACACATCGGAGCCGTTGGTGGCAATGCCTTCGACGGTGGCGTTGCTGGCCAGTGACCCCGCGGACCAGGAGCCCATTTGTCCACCGCTGTTGTTGTAGACGTAGACTTTGCGATTCTTGTCAGCCACCCAGACTATATCGCCGGCGATATTGCTAGCCGCGCCGCGCGGGGAGGTATTGCCGCTGTTGAGCGTATAGTTTTCAACAGTTTCGCCACTGGTCCCATACTCAAATGTTTTATTGGCTGAAGCGTCATCCACGACATAGAACTTCGTCGGCGGCAAGTCGTTATCGATGATGGTCGCCACGCCGACGCCGTCGGCAATGGTCGCTCCGCTCGGGTTCGACAGGTTGATGAAGAACGTCTCATTGCCTTCGTAAACAGCGTCATCAAGTATTGGAATTCGTATAATGCGAGCAGCCTGACCTGGAGAAAAGCTGATTGTCCCTGAGGAAGCGACATAGTCGCCGCCTGCAGTTGCCGAACCGTTGAAAGTGTCAAAGCTAACGCTTAGCGTACTTGGCCAAGGCGTAGATGATATCGCAAAGGACAACTCAGACGTTTTTGCGAACCGCACCACACTTAGATTGTCACCTACAAGCAATTTGCCGTCTCGGTCCAAGAGCAGTCCAATTGGTCGATCCATCGAGCGAACATTACCGGGCTCGATGACATCTAAAAAGGCACCGGTTGTAGCGTTGTACCGAAGCACTTCATTCGTGTTTTGGCTGGACACATAAAGACTTCCGCTTTCGAAAAGGAGACTGCCTGTATTCGACAAACCACCGCTTCCGGTGGGGACAAAGGCACTGATGAACGCTCCCGTGGACCCATCATATCTAAGTATGGAATTCGAACCGCTACTTGCAACATAAAGATTGCCGTCCGGGCCAAAGACGAGGCCTCTGGGTCCAAGTAGTCCACCGCTGCCAGCGGTGACAAACTCGCCTAGATACGCACCCGATGCGCCGCTGTATCGAAGGATCTTGCCGTTGTCGGAGCTGCTTATATAGAGATTGCCATCAAGACCGAATGTCATCCCTTTTATTCCAGATAACCCGCCGGTTCCGGACGAGACAAACGTATCGAGGAACGCGCCCGTAGTAGCGTCGTAGCGGAGAACATTGGCATTATTTCGCGATCCCACATAGAGTTTTCCATCTGGACGGAAAATCAATCCATCGACGCTCGGAGTATTCAGACCGCCGCTGCCCGCCGTGACGAATGCACCTAGAAAAGAGCCAGTTGCGCCGTCATAACGGAGAATCTCGTTCGTATTGAAACTTCCAACGTAGAGATTGCCGTCAGGACCGAGCGTCATACCAGTGGATCTAATCAGCCCACCGCTATCTGCGGTTGAAACAAATGGGCCCAAGTTTACGGCAAAGCGTAAGTCGCCTTCAGTGGCAGTCGCATCGCTAACGGAGATTGTCGGCATCAACGACCCTTTCTGGGCATTAAAGTTCGCGAGAACCTCCTGTGCGGACAGTGCTTGATCGTAAAGCTTCAATTCATCGATCAATCCATTGAATGGAAAATTGTGTGGCGTGTTTGGGAATCCTCCGTGATTGCCGATTCCGATCCCTGGATTGCTAGCCGGATCTAGGTCGGCGAATGGTCGGACCGTCGTCACAGCCTGTGAGATAAGTACACCATTCTCATACAGTTTCATCTCGCCTGTGGCATCGTCCAACGTCGCGGCCACATGGACGAACTGCCCCTTAGGAATTGGAGCACTGAGTTGCATCCCACTGGTTAATGAGTTGATTTGAAAGCTAAGATTTCCACCGCTGGAAATCGCCAATTGGTAAGGATCTAAGCCGCCTCGGTCGTCGCCGCGGAAAAGTATCTCCCCCCACGGCGTTGTACCAGAAGGAGTGCCGTCGACACGAATCCAACCCTCAATGGTCAGTGACTGCGTGAGTTTGAAACTCGCTGAATCTGCCATTTGAAGGCGATCATTGACTCCATCGAACTTAAAAGCCTGCCCAACTTGCCCGGCGGCATATGTCGTGCCGCTGACGAGGGTGCCATTGTTCGTGCCGACGGAATCGACTGCGGTGTTATCTGCGGTCCAGTGGCTAACCACAGCCATCAGCCAACGGTTTTCCAGCGATTCTAAGAAAAGCCTGCGACGCCCGTCGCGGCGGGAGGCACGTGCGGAGCCAACCCGCGACGCGGGTGCCCCGGATCGCGAAACGGAACGATTAGTGAGCTGATGTAAGTTGTTCTTCATGGAAAAAGCCTTTCGTTGCCCGCAGGACTGAGTTTTCGCATACCAAAAGAATTAGCTGGTTCTTTTGCGACTATCACCAATGCGAAATCTGGCTCAAAAATGGCTACCCATTCCTAAAATTTTTTGACATTTCTCGTCGATCGCCGCCCTGGACTGATGGCAAGCCACTCATCCCCAGCCCTTCTCCCCGGAGTACCGGGGAGAAGGGAGCAAGAATTTATTCGTATGCTTGGACTGCGTCGCAATCGCCTCAAGCTTCCTCGACGAAAGCATTTTCATCAGACCAGGACTGGGGCGGTTCGCGTCGAACGGCCGCACCCAGTCGGAGAGAAGAAGTGCCCGTACAAGCTTCAGCGGTGCCTCCTCAGAAGCTTACTTAATAATTGATAACACCGTCGAGCAAAACCGTCATACCTTGATTTGCGGGAGCGCTTACGTCAATAACCGCGTAGAACGTGCCGAATCCGGTAGCGCCTGCGAAGCGCCCAGTCCCGCCAACTATTTCGAGCGGTCCACTACCTACTCCGGTAGACGGATTAAGAAATCCCGTATAGTTGAATGTCACCTTGTCACCGTTGGCAGCAGTGATCGTTACTGTGCCAGTCCCGGGAAATAATCCATTGGCAGTCGGCGCACCGAGGCTCAGCGTACCGACCTGCGCTGATCGTCCCATATGCCGCATCTGGCTGGTGCCCGTAAAATTCGCTGTTCCGCCAACAGCACTGAAGACGTTATCCCATTTCGCGACCACACGCCCGCCAAATGGCCGAGGCGATTGAGCTGAGGCCGAGAGCGCACCCACGGCGTTGATCACAAGCATGGCGAGACCACATAGGGCAGCGCGACGCACCATCGCGGAGTTACAATTAACCGTTCGCATTTTCAATCCTTACAAATACTGGATGTGAATTTGGGCGTTAGGTAGTCTTTCGCCCTATCTTATAAAACGCAAAATCCGCGCGGAAAAACTGCAAAATTCGGGAAAAATTCGAAAAGTATTGTCGATCTTTGTTACAGCAAGGCTAGTTTCCTTGCGGTAGAGCTGATTCACTATTCCCCGACTCCGGAACGATGTTGAGAAGTTTGGTTGCCTCGTCCCGGAAGCGGAGGAGTTCTTCGTCCTGAGAGTTGTCCTTTTCCATCGTTTCCACAGCTTGGTCGTACCACTTACGAGCCTCTTCGTTGTGGTTCAATTGCCAATATGCAATGGCGAGAAAGAAATAATCAATGCTGCTCGGGCCAAGCATGTGGTCGCACTGCGGAGAGCTTTCTCGTCCCACCCACAGGGTGTAGAATAAGGAAAAAAAGGGGAGATTCAATGCCGATGCACGACTGGAAAAGGGTTGACGCTGGAATATTCCATGCGTTTCACCATTCATGGATCGAAGAGATTCACCGTGCGCTTCTCAAGCGATTGCCAGCGGATTACTACTCGTTGCCAGAACAAATCGCGGCGGGAGTCGGGCCGGATATTTTGGCTTTAAAAAGCGATGATCAAAATGAGCCCGACGGCGGTGGTCTCGCGACCAAAACTAGGCCCAAAACGAAGCTTTACCAAGAAACGGAAACAGAGTTCTATCTGAGCAAGCAGAAGGCGGTTGTTATCCATCACGTTAGCGGCGACCGGGTAGTGGCAGTGATCGAAATTGTTTCACCGGGAAACAAGAATTCCGCCCACGGACTTCGCAGCTTTGTGACCAAGGCACGCGAGCTTTTGCGGCAGAAGATCCACTTGCTCATCGTCGACCCGATTCCGGTCAGCAATCGCGATCCATTTGGGCTTCACGCTGCCATTATTGAGGACTTTCAGGACGACCCGTTAAGACTTCCGCCTGAAACGCCTCTGAGTGTTTTTGCATACGAATGCGATGACCGAGTGAGATCCTATCTTGAGCCGCTCGCTGTCGGTGATTGTTTGCCTGACATGCCGGTGTTTCTGTATCCGGAAATGTATATCGACGTGCCATTGGAAGCAACTTACATGGGCGCCTGGGAAGCCGTCCCACGTCGATGGCAAAAAGTCATCGCGCCCTGAGCCGCTAAGCCTAGGAACGAGTAGTTGTATTGCGCCAGAAATTTGGCAAGCTCGAAACGCAAAATGCACGAGGTTATCTACTTAGCTTGCGATGTCGCTGATTCGCTATTTCCCGACTTGGGGACAATGTTGAGTAGTTTGGTTGCCTCGTCCCGGAACCGGATCAGTTCTTCATCCTGGGACTTGTCCTTTTCCATCGCCTCCACAGCTTGGTTGTACCACTTATGAGCTTCTGCGTTGTGGTTCAATTGCCAATGTGCCATGGCGAGAAAGATATAATCAATGCTGCTCGGATTTCTTTTCGAAACTGTATCAAGCTCTATCGATTTTTGAAGTGGTTCGATTGCTTCCTGCCACTGGTCAGAATAGTAGAGAGCTACCCCAAGTGTATTCCAATACGAGGCGACGTTGGGGCCTATTTCGACTGCCCTTCGCGCATGTTTGACTCCCTGTTCTAGGTCGGAATTCGTTCGTTCCTGACCAGTCACCAAGTACCACGCCAATTGGTTGTAGGCAGGCGCATAGGTCGGGTCAATTTCTATCGACTTTTGCAAATCGGCCAAGTGCAATTCGCGTTTTCCTAGTTGCTGATAAGCTTGAGCGCGAACCAAATAACCATCCAGCAAATAACTCCGCGATTCGGTTCCTGAAACAATGATTCTGGTACAAGAATCGATCGCGTCATGCAGTCTACCAAGCTTCAGTTCTTGACTGCGCTTCGCAGCCCAAGCGTTAGTATTCGACGGTGACAATTCCACAATTCGAGTATAGGCGGCAAGGGCCAATTCGATCTTGTTTCTGGCCATGTGAATTTCCGCACGACGATAGTTGACCGATACCATATCGTCAAAGTCTTCGGAGGCCAACTCGTCCAATAGCAGTAGTGCAGCGTCATATTTCTTTGACTGGACTAGCTGTTTGGCTTCATCGAAGTTTTCATATTGCTTGTTGCGAAGATAATCCGCAGATTCCATCCATTCGTAACCGCGCGTAGCGTCCCAGACGACGATGACTCCCTCGCTGTCAATTCCAGCCAAGCGACGTCCATCTGGACTCCAGGCAAGTTGGCTTATTTCTGGGCCCTCTTCCTTGAGAATGAGCAGCTCGTCACAAGTTTCCGCATCGATTATTTTCACTTGACCATCGTAGCTGCTCGAGGCGATTCGTTGGTTATCGGGTGACCATGCCAGACTCTTAATGCCGGCTCCATGTATATCGTTGCGTACCAATAGTTCCCCCGTATGGGCATCCCAAATACACACCAGTCCACTTCGGTTGCCTGAAATCAACCGCGTACCCGTTGGGTTCCAGGCGATCACCTTGGCTAAGATACGTTCGGTTCCGAGTCGCAATTTGTGAACCGTTTCGCCTGTCTCAGCGTCGAAGACATAGACCCATCCCGCCCACGCCAAGTTTCCGCCGTCTTGTCTCTGTCCTGCTCCCGCGACAGCAAGTCTGCGACTGTCGGGTGCCCACTGAGCTGATTCGGCTGCGCCAATACTCCACTCAGACGTTAACTGTTGCGTCTCGGCGTTCCAGATTTCGATCTGGACGCGTCGCTCAGTCTCGGTTGACAAGGGACCCATTGGTACAACGACCTTACGGAACAGAGCCAACCGTTTTCCGTCAGGCGTCCAACTAGAGTGATACACATTCAAACCTGACTCATCAGGCGGAAATCGATCGACCTGCGTAGGTTTCGCAACCTTTTCATGTTCAGCCCGCCTGAGATTGGCGACTACATCGAATTGCTGGATTGATTCTCGCTGACTTGACCACCACGTTCGACCGCCCAGTTGCTCTACGCGCCCGGTTGTTGTTTCGACAACGCCGTTGGTGCCGTTCTCCGTGGTAAAGAGGAGCTGCTCGCCCGAAGGCTCCCATTGGAGCGTCAATGGTTTGGCAAAATCAATTGCGTATTGTCTAGAAGTGGGGCTATTAACCATGCTCCAGATCTTCGTCTTTCCATCGGTACTTCCAGACACCAATTGCTCACCGGTATCGTTCCAGGCGACCGAGTTTACCGCCTCGGTATGACCATGGAACGTTGCTATCAAGCTTGCGTCAGCCAGATTCCAGACGCGGATGGTTCTGTCGTCTCCACAAGTGGCAAAGGTAGTTTGGTTCGGATTCACTGCGAGACTTCTGATTGAGCCTCGATGGGCGTCAAACTCATTGACCGTAGACCAATCGTGAGTATCGAATACAATGCAAGATCCTGCATTGGTGCCAACAATGAGCCATCGACCATCTTGAGTAAATTCCACCGCTGACGTCGTTTTCCCGACAGGGACGACTTGTCCCACCTGTTCTCCCGTATAGGGATTCCAGATCACAGCTCCTGTATCCATCCAATTGCTTGAAGCGGCCAATAAATTCAACTTTGGATTCCAACTGATGTCAGTAAAATGCATCCCCGATCCAGAGCCCTCAAGTCCAGTAAGACCGACTCGCTTATTTTTCAAAATGAATAGGCACTTTTTTTTCCCCACGTCCCAAACTCGGCAGGTACCATCCATTGCGCAAGAAGCTAACTGTGTCCCGTCGGGACTCCAACAAACAGCCTCAAGTGAGAACGTGTGTCCAACCAGTTTGACAATATCGTTGGTCCGGGAATCCCAAATGCGGATTGTATTGTCGTTGTGGACATTTCCCCAAGCCAATCGGTGGCCATCTGGACTCCAAGCGGCACCTCGTGCAAATGTTCCGCCGCTGGCATTCTCGTAAACTTGCAACCCCGTTGACGCATTCCAAACTCGAACATAACCGCCTTGTACGGATGAAGCGATATGGCGTCCATCGGGGCTCCAAGCCACGTCTTCAATAATGTTAGTGCTTCCGAAAAATGTTCGCTGTTCCTGACGGGATGCTGCTTGCAGGTAATACCACTCCCAGTACCGCAGGTCGGTGGCAGTTGCGGGAGGAATATGATTGCCAAGCTTCTTGGACAACCTCGGCATATTGCCGTTTTTAAAATCAATCGCAGCCAATCGCATGTCGGATAGATACAGGTTCCGTCTAACCGCTTCGCGCTGGCGAACTGCTTCGGACTCAAGTCGTTCAGCTTTCAATCGGCGTTCCTCTGCGATGGAACGTTGCTGTTCTGCGGTTTCGCGTTCGTCTTCGGCAATCTTGCGCTGGGAATCGGATTCCAACTTTTCGTTCTTAAGAAGGGTTTGCTTTTCCTCTAATTTTACGATCGCGTTACTCTCGTTTTGGAGAGCTTGTTTGGCCAAGAAAGCAGAACGGAGGCTGAATATGGTCGAAAAAAGCATCATCAAAACGAGAACGGCCGCCGTGGTGAGAGGAGCTCGGTACCGCCGAGCGAATTTGCTGAGGCGATAAGAGACCGACGGTGGGCAAGCTTCGACCGCTTGCCCTTGAAGGTAGCGTTCGATATCGGCGGCGAAGTCACTGGCGGAGTTGTATCGACGATCACGATGCTTTTCGATCGCCTTCATCACGATCCAATCCAGTTCGCCGCGCAGTTGCTTGCTCAGTCGCTTTGGCTCCAACTGCCGCTTGTCGGAGATGGTGGACAGGGCTTCGGCATTCAGGGTACTGATTCGGACACTCGGGCGCGGTGGTTCGACTTCCCGAATGATGCGACGCATCTCGTCATAACCGACTTTTTTCAACGTCTCAATCGCAAAGGGAGTACTCCCAGTGATCATCTCGTACAACAAAACTCCCAATGAATACACGTCGCTGCGAGTGTCGACGTCCATACTGCTTTGTCCAGCTTGTTCTGGACTCATGTACAGCGGCGTACCAATCATCTGATTGAAGTTGGTGTACAAGCTGTGATCGCTCAAACTCTGCCCGATCGCCTTGGCCACACCAAAGTCGATCACTTTCACCACGGGGATCGTATCGTTCATCGCGACGATGACATTCGATGGCTTAAGGTCCCGGTGGATGATCCCTTTCTGGTGAGCGTGCTGGACCGCGTGACAGACTTGCAAGAACAGATTCAGCCGGTCGCGATTCCCTAGTTTGTTCGAGTCACAGTGGTCGGTGATCGGTAACCCCTTGACCAATTCCATGATGAAGTACGGTCTGCCGAGTTCCGTGGTCCCTGCGTCGAACACTTTGGCGATGTTCGGATGTTCCATCAGAGCCAGGGCTTGGCGTTCCGCCTCGAAGCGAGCGATCACTTCCTGGCTATCCATACCCGGTTTAATGATTTTGAGAGCTACCTTGCGTCGAATGGGTTTGTCCTGCTCCGCGACGTAGACGCTCCCCATGCCCCCTTCGCCGAGCAGTTCTCGTAGTTTGTAGGGACCGATGCGTTTGCCCGCGCGTTCTGGTGACGGCAATTGCATGGTGGCAGCGACCCCATCCGCCGGGGACTCTAGAAATGACGAAGATTCGGCGTGGATCTGCAGTAGCCTGGAAACTCTCTGCATCAACTCCGGTTCATGGCCACAAACCTGGCGCAAGTAATCGTCGCGGGCCTCGTTCGAGTCAATGCTGCACGCCACCTTGAAAATGGACTTCTCGTCGAGTTGCTGGCCCGCCATGAGGGGTCTCCCTAGGGGAAATGGAATACTCTCTGCCCTACAATGCGAAATCCAGCATCGAATTGGCTAGCGACTTACAGAAAAATTTTGCGAAAATTAAACTGCCGGGTCATTCGGAGGTTGATCGAGCATCTCGGCCCGGAGCCAGGTTTTGGCGTATGCCCAGTCTTTTTTCGCAGTTGCGGCCGAAATCCCTAAGACTGCGGCCGTTTCCAGAATGGTCATGCCAACAAAATAACGCAACTTAACTAATTCTGCAGCGCGAGGGTCTAGGATCTCGAGCCGCTCGAGGGCTTGGTTCAGGGCCAAGATATCGGGTCCAGGCCCCTTGTTATCTGCATCAATCCTCGCCAACTCCACTCGTTTTTGCTGGCCACCCGCTTTTTGCGATTTCTTGTGCCGAGCTTTATCGACCAGAATGCGGCGCATCGCTTCCGCAGCGGCGGCGAAAAAGTGCCCTCGGTGGTCAAACGCCTGTTCCGCACCAGATCCTGCCAGCCGCAAGTAAGCCTCATGCACCAATGACGTAGCCTGAAGCGTTTGCCCGGGGTTCTCGTGAGCTAGTCGCGCCGCTGCTAATTTTCGCAACTCGTCATAGACCAACGGCAACAAACGATTCACCGCTGACGGATCGCCAGAATTGATTTGCGACAGAATTTGTGTGACTTCAGACATGATGCAGCCTCTGAAAAATGCAACGCTCTGCCAGTCAGTTCGTGCCGTTTAAAGGTATAGCGTTAAAAGCGGTTACTTCATTCTCTCTTTGGGCATTGGTATCTACATAAGTTTTTAACCCTCTCGGTGAAGAGGTCGTGCAGTTTTGTTTTACCCTCCTTTCCAAGGAGGGTCGAGCCTTAGCGAGGGGAGGATTTGCCCCGCAGCCCTCTCCT
>JBBRJI010000156.1:0-9986 GCA_038219625.1 Pirellulales bacterium
ACTGTTACTGGGACTTCTTCGCAGACAGTCTTTGCAACGCATCGTGTGTAGGTGTAAGGAACTTGAACTTGTACGCACTTCGCAACTTTGACCGTTGTGCAGTATGGAACTACTTTGCATACGGTGTAAGGTACTAGTTTGGTACGGCATTCCTTGACCATTTTGCATGTGGTGTAGGTGTAAGGGCAGCTCTTTTGCTCGCAGACCATGCTGCAAGTTGTGTAGCAAACGTCCTTAACTCTTTGCTCGCAAACCATTCGGCAGGTCTTGTAGCATACAGTCTTTTGACGGCATTCTGGAACCATTCGGCAAGTTGTGTAAGTGCAAACCTTGCTCTTTTGCTCGCAAACCATTGTGCATGTTTTGTAGCATACAGTCTTGGTGCGGCATTCTGGAACCATTTTGCAAGTCGTGTAGGTGCAAACCTTGCTACGGCATTCTGGAACCAATTTGCAAACGTTGTGAGTGACCGTCTTGGTGCGGCACTCAGGAATGCATTTGGTTACAGTGTAAGGAACAACCTTGGTCAAGCACTGTGTTTCGTACTTAACGCAGTTGATTTCCTTGGTTTCGCAGGATGGAACCCAAACTTTCTTGCAGATCGTCTTGGGTGGGCATTGAACGCATTCTACTCGGCAAGCGCCTGGGCAGTAAACGTTTCGGCAGGTCGAAGGGTCAAATGACCAAGTACCTGGCTCACGAACTGTTCTGCGAACGATTGGACCAGCAACTTCTTCCGAAGTTGTCTGCCAGTTGCCACCGTTGACCGTAACGGTCTTGGTGTAGTTGACAGGGTTGGTAACTGTATAATTGACAGTTCGTTCCCTGGTCTCTGTCACGGGAACCATGACCGTGTAGTTGATTACTTGCTCACGGGCTTCCATGACTCGGTTCATCACCGTGTAGTTGACCACCTTTTCGTGAGTTTCACGAACTGGCGTCATCACGGTGTAGTTCACTTCCTTGGAGTGTGTTTCGTACACAGGTCGTTTGACCGTGTAGTTGATCACCTTCTCGTGGGTTTCGCGAACAGGAACACAAACTGTGTAGTTTATGACCTTGCTGTGCGTTTCGTACACTGGGCGAGATACGTTGTACGTAACTTGCTTTGTGTGCGTTTCGTAGACAGGTCGTTTGACGGTATAGTTGCGAACACCTGTGTGTGTTTCGCGAACTGGAACGTTGACCGAGTAGGAAACTTCCTTTTGGAGAGTTTCTCGCTCGTACCGAACGCTGTTGACCGTCTTGTCTTCGTATACGACTTGGTTAACGGTTTTGGTACCGGTAACCGTTTCTGGTTCATAGACGGTTTTCTTGACGGTTTTCATCACGGTGTACGTTGATGGACCACACGAGTCTACCACATTACATCCGCAGTTTTCGTAGCTGATCGCGCCGTTATAAGCAGCTTGAACAGTACCAGCATTGAAGGCAGCCATCATCGCTGCGATCGCTGGAAGAGCCAATAGTTTTTTCATTCTCATTCTCCCTTGAACGTTTGCAAAACCACGCAGGACACTAGTATCAGACGGGACGATGCTTTGCGGCTCGCCACTCCGTTGTGTTCGGATGGTAGTTTCGTTAACCTAAAAGTCCGGCTGAACCGCAAAGGGCTGCCAACAAATATGCTCTGGTCGATCCCGTCCATGGACGCCCTCGCATCGCGGTCTCCCCTCACGTCTAGTTGCGGCTCTACGTGTTGGAATACTTGCGTGCTCGGAGCGACTCGTCCGCTCGAACTCATTTCGAGGGCGTACTTGACGAGACCGGAGCAACCAGCCTCCGGGTGGAAACTGGACTCTTAGTGCTAGGAAACTACTTCCCGACAGGCGACTTAGATCGACTGGTCAAGAAGCATGGACCAGGAAAATTGAACAGGCGGGGTAATTTACATGGGTTGTCCCATAACGTTCTAGGAGGTCTGACGACTGTAACGATTAGTCCACGGATACACGTTCCATTCATGTGAAATCGATGCGGTCAGCGCGATGGTGACAAGGGACAAGGGCAAGGGCCTCGCTCCGCCGAATTGGGAAGTATCAAACGAAAACAGGGGACCTTTGGGTCCCCTGTTTTTTGGTTTCAAGAACTGATTTGCTGCTACGTCGCGTTAACCAAGCTGATCTAGCAACTTATCCATTGCGACGGAGAGCTTCTCGTCGGTGTCGTAGTTGCCTTGAGCAATCGATTCCCTAAGGCTCGCGACTTTGTCCGATCGGAAGACTTCACCGGATAATTGCGAACTGGCAGAACTCAGCGCCTCCGGTGACAGGTCAAGTTGATCGACGGGCGTCGTGATGGTTGCAGCGGATGTGGCGGCAGATTGGGTAGGAGCGTTACTGCGTCCGGCGGTGCGTGCAGCGTCAACTCCAGAGACTGAGAAATTTCCGGAAATTTGCATAAGTGTCTTCTTCCCTGTTTGATAAGGACTTGTGGCCCGATCGAATGATCGAGGTGTACATGGACTGCTACCGTGCTGACAAGACGAAAATAGTATTCTCGTGCTCGATCCCTTTTTCCAACGCAGTCCGTGTCGCAGAAAAGACCTTCCGAATCCATCAGGTCAAGGCGACTTTGCGAAGACGCTGCTTTCGAGCGAAAGCATACCTGCTTATCGGACGGCTCATCCAACTAGACCAGTGAATCCTATCCCCTTCCTTGTGTGATGAATAGCCAAACAGCAATGTCTAAAACGATTTTGATGCCTAGCAACAGTGCGACTGTTGTGCGAACCGTGGACGATAGCAACTGATAAGCAAGTGACATGCCAACGTTCACTTCTTAATCCACAATTGCCCAATAAAGATTTATAGCCAGCCAGATGGCTCTATAGCAAGCCGGAATACAGCTTTGATGGATTGCCATCATTCGTCAAAACACATCTTTGTTGTTGTAACTACAAAATGGACAACCCTTTTTTCAAGTAACTTCAAAATCCATTTCCAAAAAAGTCAGAATCGCGATTGACCCGAGGGGATGATCGGGTCTATCTTACCGCCGTCGCAGCGATGAGCTTCGACAACCAAACGACTTGAATCGTTCGGTCAAAAAAATCCGATCTTTGAATGACAAAACAAACTGGATCCACCGAGTTGGATTTGTTTGCTGCATTTGAAATTTATTTCTTTTGCTGCATACAAATCGCACCACGGCACCCGCACACGGATGTGCTGATGCCTGGCGAAAAATGAAGTGGGTTCATGCGGGCAGGGCACACGGATGTTGCTATGCCCGCTCGAAACTTGGCTCCCGGAAATGTAGCTCTTGTCCTCAGCCCCCCTAGGACTCGTTCACTTCCGGGAGCTTTTTTTATGAACTCCGCGAGAAGATGAGCTAACCACCCGATGAAATGCCAGCCACAATTCGATTCAAGAATTCTTCAAGGATAGGCGCTCCGGTACGAATCGTGAGCTCGACATCCAGGCTCCACAACTGGTATTTTCCTATTCTCGGCGAGTCGATTTTCGCAAGATCCTTGCCTGTGCAAATAATCGCATCACATTGGATATCGCATTCATTGGCTTGCTTTTCGAGCAATTGAATATCGTGTGATGAATAGTTGTGATGGTCTGGGAACGTCATGCTCGAAACCAGGTTGGCACCGCAACTTCGCAGCGTTTGCATGAAACCCATTGGGTTTCCCAAACCGCATGTTCCCAACACATTCTTGCCGCAAAGCCATTCGATCGATTGAAGCTCGCCAGCAGAATTTCTTAAGCGTACTGGTTTATGCTCCGATTCAAGCCAAGCGGCCTTGGGATTATAACGCTGAACCCGAGTGCGAATTTCCGCCAATCTCTGTGGATCCACCTGATCAGCCCGAGTCGCCATGACGATGTCGGCCCGCCGCAAGGATCGCACAGGTTCACGCAACAAGCCGCGGGGCAACATGTAGCCAAAACCGAACGGTTCTCGCGCATCGAGCAAAACAATCTCAAGATCGCGATGAATTCTTCGATGCTGAAATCCATCGTCCAAGAGCAGCAATTGCATCCCCAACTCCTCCGTGGCGATCACGGCTGACGCAAGGCGATCAGGTTTTTGCAGATGAGGGACATCGGGAAGCAACACTTCAAGCTCCTTTGCCTCGTCGTTTCGACCATCGATTCCGGCCCCAAATCCCCGAGAAAGAATCCCAACTCGAATATTGCGTTCCCGAAACCATCGCGCCAACATTGCCACCGCTGGGGTTTTCCCGGTTCCGCCCGCCGTTAAGTTGCCAATCGAAATCACGGGCACTGCGGCTTTGCCAACCCCCTTCCAATTCTTATCGTAAGCTGCATTCCTGGCCCAGATTACTGCGGTGTACGGTTGACTTAGACACCACAAGCCTGCCCGCATTAGTATCGAGCTAAGCGAATTAGAGCGGCCTGACAATAATTCTTCAACGCGTCGCATGCACCGATTGTCGTATCTAGAAGTGGTCATCTTGGAAAAGTGTCGTTCTTTTCGGTCGGTTACAAGCCGTTCATCATATGCGATCGCTTAGGCCAGAACACCTACCACACCATGGGAAATGCTCTAGGCTTTGCGAAATGTCAGTAAAATACGTCAGAAAGGTGATCTAGCATCCGTTGCTCGGGAAAACTAATCTCGGGAAATCCTAAATTGGAACAAAGCAGGCACTTAATCCCCGTTATTTCTTCGAACCAACTCGGTCAGGATCATGAAAACAAGCTTTTGGAAGCGAGCTACTGCGATCACTTGCAGCCTGGGATTCCTTGGGATCATTTCAATGCAGATAACACCGAGTTGGAGCCAAGGCGATGTGAACTCGAATAGCCAATTAAGCCAACAGCAATTTATGGCCGCGAACCGAGCAATAGCTCCTGCTCAGGTCGCGTCGGCAGGCACAGCGATGATGGCTAGCGTGATTTTGGCAAATGGATTTCAGCAACTAGCTGTTGTGGACCACGCCAAATCAACGATTGCGGTCTATCATATTGACCCAACATCCGGCGACATTCAATTGAAAAGTGTTCGGCGGATTGACGCTGATTTTGCGCTCGAGGAATTCAATCTGAGCGAACCTACCCCAAGCACGATTCGCAAGAATGTCCGATAGATTTGACGAAGCCCCGATATCTCAGCTCATTGGATTTCGAGTGATGCCAGCCACAGCGGAAGACAAAGACATAGGCAGGGCAACTGTCGAATTGGATATTGATTCGCGTTTGAACAACCCCATGGGAAGAGTGCATGGTGGAGTCTTGGCGGCTCTCTCGGATGCCGCGATGGGCATCGCTTTTGGTCGTACGCTCGATCCCGATCAAGATTTTTCAACAATCGACTTGCATATTCATTTCATGAGACCCGTTCGTGGAAAAAAGCTAACGGCCAAAGGTGAAATGATTCAACGCGGGCTGCGAGTCGGCTTTGTTCAATGCCGTGTCACGGATGATCGCGGCAAAGAAGTTGCGATCAGTTCCTGTAGTTGCACTGTTTTGGAACAGATGTGAATTGTCGCCTTCGCACTTAGGCGAACGGCAGTTTGTAATCTACCGATAAACTGGGTGGCACGCTCTGAGGCTGTGACTTTATCGTACCAATCACACTCCGTGTGATTTCCGCGGTTAAAAACCTGTGATTTCTGAGGCAACATCACACGGAGTGTGATGGGTACTTTCTTCGGATTCAAAAAAACACAGCCTCTCAGAGGTACGAAGGGCGTGGTGAATCGCTAGAGTCATTTGCCACACTTCCCACGCCCATCGCGAGTCGCTTTGGGCGTGCCACACGGTGGCCTGGCATGGCGTGCCACACGGTGGCCTGGCATGGTAGTCTTCTGCCTGCCGTTCGCCTAAGCTCTACCTATCTATTTTCGCTTTCAAGATCTGCACGGCTTTTTCTAGTTGAGGATCGTCTTTCAACGTTGGGTCGGTGTGTTCCTTCGCAACCCCGTTTGCCTCTTTATTGGATTCTGGCGTTTCACGCGGCTTGCCTAGTCCATTTTCATTTGGGTCGGCTCTCTTGCGAAAGCGATCTATCGATTTCAAGAAAGCCGCCTCATCCATTTTGACAACACATCCTTCGTCCGGGGAAACGCCCCAAACGTCTTCAGGTTTGGCGTTGGGCTCACGATGAATCAGTCTACCGCTTGGGGGATAGTAATAAGCGGTCGTCAATCGCATCGCGGCCAAGCCTGCATCTAGCGGAATGACGTTTTGAACGCTTCCTTTTCCAAACGACCTGTCCCCCACAATCGTAGCCCGGCATCTGTCTTGCATGCAACCCGCAACCACTTCACTAGCGCTGGCGGAATGCTCGTTGATCAAAATGACAATGGGAACACTGTTGTCAATTTCGTTGCCTGGTTGTGCTGAATAACGTTGGTCAATACGGTCGTTGCGGCCTCTGGTACTGACAATCTCGCCATCGTCCAAAAACATATCGCAGATATCCGTGGCTGCAATCAGCAGCCCACCGGTGTTGTCTCTAAGGTCGATGATCAGTCCTTTGCATTCTTTACGAACCGACGCTAAAGCTGTTTTCAATTCCTCCGTGGTTTTTTCGCCAAACAGCTCGAGCCGCAAATAGGCCAATCGGGGATCCTCTTCCATTGCAAACTCCCAAGTACCATTCATTCGCCGACGATCTCCGAGTACCGACTCGACTTCGATTCTGGCACGCGTAATCTTGACTCTTAGTGGCTCTGGCACATTAGCGCGTTCAATCGTCAAAGAGACCGACGTCCCTTCCCTGCCGCGAAGCTTTTTCGAAACGGTCTCGACTTCGGATTTCGCCGATTCGACGCCGTCGATTTCCAAGATCACATCTCCTGGCTTGACTCCGGCCTTGTAAGCGGGTGAATCGAAGAGGGTCGCTACAATCGTAAGTCGTTCCCGCCGAGGCCGACCATCGAGGCTGACTCCAAGTCCACCAAACTCTTGATCGAAAACGGCTTGAAACGGTTTGAGCGATTCGATCGGGATGTAGCTTGAATAAGGGTCCAAGGAATCGATCATCCCTTTCATGGCGGCTTGATAAAGTTTTTCCTTGTCGGGTTTTTTCACGTACTCTTGATCGATGATCTCCATGGCCAAGGCTAGATCGCCCAGGTTTCGGTAGCGTTGAGCATTTCCGTAACAAAATAGGCAGCCAATTAAGACGACTATTAGAATTTTCAGATTCTTAGTGGTCACGGGAATATGCCAGGGTTTTGAATGGGATACGGTCGAGAAGGGAAAAACGCTCACCCATTTTTGAATTGTAGCGTAGTTGGTGAGTGCTTGCCCGAATTCTCACGATTCCGGCTACGTCCAAAAACTTTGATTACTTGGAAACGCTCGCATTAGCTATAATAGGCCCTCTCACCGATCTGACCAACTCACTGCGAATGCTATGCCTGCCTCAAAAGTTCTGACCCTCCCATTGGTCGTTTTTCTTGCGTTCTCTAGCAAAATACCAGCGGAGGAAACGCCTGCATCGGATGCACAACAGGTCCAACCAGGGCATTCCCTTCACGGTGATGTTTTCAACGAAGGCCCAAGACAAGCGGCCTATCTTATGAACGGCATGGGCAACGTTCATTGGGAAATCTCGACCAAGAACCCGATGGCGCAACGCTTCTTCGATCAAGGAATTACGCAGTTGCACGGTTTTTGGTACTTCGAAGCCGAACGTTCGTTTCGTCAAGCAGCCGCTTTCGACCCTGATTGTGCAATCCTTTACTGGGGGATGGCTCGGGCAAATATCGAAAACCCTTCGCGGTCCAAAGGCTTTAGCGATCAAGCCATGAAGAAAGTCGACAAGGCTTCGGAAAAAGAAAAGCGGCTCGTGGTGGCGTGGAACAATCGAGTCAAGGATGCCAAAGCAGAACCAGGAGCCGATGAAGATTCGAATCCCAAAGATACACCGGAAAAAAAAGCGACTGATCCGACCAAGAAAAAGGACGCCGATAAGAAGCAGGATCGCTTGAAACAATACGTCAAGGACCTTGAGGCAATTGCTTGCGACTATCCGGATGACATCGAACTGAAGGCCATGCTGGCGCTGCAGTACTGGCAAAACAACGGCGCTGGAATCGAAATCCAAAGCCACTTTGCCATCAATGCGATCCTCTCGGACATTTTCCACGCCAATCCGAAACATCCTGCCCATCACTTCCGCATCCATCTCTGGGACTACAAAAAAGAAAAACTAGCCCTCGACGCAGCAGCCAAATGTGGTCCAGCCGCACCAGGCATCGCCCACATGTGGCACATGCCTGGCCACACTTATTCTCGACTGCATAGGTACGCTGATGCGGCCTGGCAACAAGAAGCCTCTGCTCGAGTCGACCACGCGCACATGATGCGGGACCAAGTCATGCCTGATCAAATCCATAACTACGCGCACAACAATGAATGGCTGATTCGCGATTTGATGTTGATCGGGCGCGCTGGTGAGGCTGTCGAGCTGGCAAAGAACATGATCGAATTGCCTCGCCATCCGAAATACAATTCCTTTGGGGGACGAGGCAGCGCTTCGCTTGGTAGGGAACGACTCCTCGGCGTTCTGACCAGTTATCGTCTCTGGCCTCAATTCACCGCGCTTTCCAATTCAGCCTACCTAGAGCCAACCTCGGATGAGCTCAAGCAAGACGAGCGCCTCGCTTGGTTGGCAATTGCGTACGGCCAATCCGGCAATGCGGACCGAAGCAAAAAACTTCAAGAAGAGATGGACGGCCTCCAATTAGCGCTCCACGCAACAGCACTCGAGGGACGCGAGAGCCTCCGGAAACTCGAGGAAGAAGACACCAAAGAAACAAAAAAACCGGCCGCCAGGCCTCCGTTATTGCTTGAACCCTACGCATTGAGTGACGACCCGTTTGGCGACGAGAAGGACCCGAGCCTTCCGAAAATGCCAAGCAAAGATCTCGATAATTCTTTGACCAAGAATTGGTCCAAGGAAAGAAAAGAACAGGCGAGCAAATTGGCGGTATTGGATGTTCGAATTGCCAAACTCAAGCAATTGCGTTTTGCCGTGGACGCTTACGCGGCAGCCAGCGAAGGGAAATACAAGCAAGCTCTCGATCTATCTCATCAATGCCGTCCCGTCATCAACTCAATGACCCGTATGGAATGGTTGTCCCAAGCTGGATACGCTCGCAAAGCGCTGGATCAAATCAAGAAAAGAATCGACGAAGGTCCCGGCGAATTGCTTCCTTTGGCCATCGGAATCTGGATCGCTTCTCAAAACAAGATGGACGACGAAGAGGTCAAGACCTTAGCCAAGAAATGGACGCAACTCCTTTCGCCGATCGCTGCCAAGGCGGGTCCTGATGTGATGTTGCTTGACCGAATTGTACCAATGATTGAGTTGATCGGTGAAAAAGACAAATGGCGTGTTCCAGCAGAAGGTCCCTCCGATGTGGGAGATCGGCCACCGTTGGATTCCCTAGGACCCTTCCGCTGGACCCCTTCCTTAGCACCTGTTTGGTCAGCCACCGACTCAGAGGGTGAAACCCGATCGACGAAGCAGTTTTCAAAACGTCCGCTCGTGTTGATTCTGTATCTGGGCTTTGGATGCGTCCATTGCGCCGAGCAGCTTAAGGAATTCTCACCCATGGCAGAACAGTATCGAGCTGCCGGAATCGATGTCGCTGGGATCAGTACCGAAACTCTATTTCAATTGCAGACCGGCTTACGAAAATACGATGGCGAAATACGCTTGCCCCTAATGGCAAATCCTGAGCTCGATATTTTCAAAGCTTTCCGCTGCTTCGACGATTTTGAAGGGGTGCCTATGCATGGGACCTTTTTAATCGACACGCTTGGAAGGATTCGTTGGCAGGATACTGGCTATAAACCGTTTATGGACCCGAAATTCTTGCTGGAAGAGGCGACGCGTCTGCTCAAGCTCTAAATATTGGCGCGGTGGAAAATGAAATGTAATTCTGTGGTTCTGTGGTTCTGTAATTCTGTGGTTCTGTGGTCTCCACCAAGGAGATTATCCGGTTTCGCATACACCCCCCCTCGGGCTCGCCAGGGCTCCCCTGGGAGGGC
>JBBRJI010000157.1:0-9973 GCA_038219625.1 Pirellulales bacterium
TTCCGGCTCTCAATCGCGAAAACCAAGTTGATGAGCCGCCCGATCGAGTCACAGAAAATACACAACAGGCTAGCGTGGCGGAAACCAAGGATTCCGTAGAGAACCCGACAATGCATCCCGGAGATGGCAAACTACCGAAAGACGAATCGCCCAAATCCAACGTCGAGCCCACCCTTGCCAAATCGTCCATTTCGGAAACGATTGCAAAACTTCGGACCCTTGAAATGGAATGGGACAACATCCCAATGTCAGACCAAGCCAAAATGGTCAAGATGGTGGGAGATTACTACTCAGAAATGAGACGCTTGTCCGCACAATCGGCAGAACTGAAAGGAAGGTCGGCAAGCGTGTGGAGGAAGGAGCTGGAATCTATTTCTCGGGAGATTCTCTCGCATCCATTTATCCCCAGGGCCATCGAACGCGGCGCCATCGGAAAGTTGCCTAGCGTTCCAGCGGCACGCCCCGATGATTTTATCGCGACCGTGATCACGATCGGAGACGACAACGAACCGATGCCAAACGCATCTTGGATCCTCCAGGAAAAATGGTCGTCTGGCACCGCAGACATCCGAATGGAAATATTGCCCGGAGCGTGGCGTGCAGGTGCCGCCACGCTCCCAGCGACATGTTTAGTGCTCGGCAAATTGGTCGCAATCGAAGCTTCCGAAACGGACTCATCGACAGCCGTTCTTAAAGTCCATTCGCTACTGCCCAAGTAAGTCGAGCGGCAGACTGAGTTCAACCCTCCCCTCGCTTCGCTCGACCCTCCCGGAGGGAGGGTGAAGTAACTCTCCCTCTGGGAGAGTCGGCCTGAAAGGCCGGAGAGGGTAGATGCATCTAGTATTTTTCAATCTGCCGCTCGCCTGAATAGCTCTACTCGATTATCACGCGCGACTGCGTCTCGGTGCTTTGCTTTGCCAAATCCAAGATATGCAATGCTCTGCAAGTATCCTCAAGATCATTGGCTTTTCGAACAAGAGCAGTGATCGCACGATGAAACTGGCCGAGCATTTGTTGGCCGACCGGAAGTTCGGTATCGAGTGTTTCTTGATGTCGTCCAGCTTCATCAAACCAAACCAGTGTGCTGGGTAAATCGACAAAAGCCACGCCTTTTTCGCAGCACACTTGAATTGCCGCGGGTGGTCGATACGCGATGGCTTCGTGCCATACTTCGGGAATGTAGGCACCACAGCTAATTTGAGCCAAGATCCCTTTGGGGTCCGTTTCTGGAGTTCCGAATCCTAGGCTCAAAACTTGATAGTCGGAACTCTGAGTAGAATGGCTCGAACAATGACGAATCGCTTGAACCCAACTTGGGTCTTCGGCGACGATGTAGTTGCACCAATCAACCAGTTCGATGAGTTCACGTTGCGAACGAGCATCTAGCGTTCGGGCTTTCCGAAAATCTTTGTTCTCGCAGGCTAGGCGTCGATGACAAAACAACAATCTTGGCCTGCCGAGTCGAGTGGCAATTAACTCCCTTAGTCTCAAGGTCGCAGGCGCAAATCGTCTTGGGAATTCCGTCATGAACGCAATTCCTGACGAGTGAATTCGGTCTCGGATGAGATTGGCAGCGTTGAAATCCAAATCCAGTTCCGCCCCGCAGAACACTCCTTTGCCGTAGTCGCATGCAGCAAACACAGGCGTTAGCCGGTACCAATCGTCCTCAAGTACCAGAACTGCATCTAGAGAAGGGCTCTCTGCAATTGCTCGAAAACTATCAAATCTCTCGGAATCGAGCTCGCGGGCGGACGCATCGGCAAGAACCGAAACGCTGTTATAGACACCGACAACTTGAAATCGATCACGCATCGATCGGAGTGCAGGTAGATACCGCGACTGCCAATCGCGACCTTGCCCGATAACTCCGATTCTCAACTTCATAGCAACAAACCGATGACTGTCGAAGGACTCGAATCGACTATCGCTTGCGTCGTTTGCTCTTAGCAATTCCCTGACGAACTTTGTAACGTGGATTGCTCTTGCAAATCACGTAAATGCGGCCACGGCGGCGAACCACTTGGCAGTCGGGATGGCGATATTTTAGCGCCCCAATGGACGAAACTACTTTCATTTTAGCTAACTCCAAGTATCAACGCGGATGAACCCCAAAACGGACCGTTGCCAACCAATCGGCAGGTTTCGATCTGTTCAGACTAATTTCCGACCGTTTTACCAGTGGAACTGCCTAGCATGATCTTCAACGTGTTTTCGACTATCTTGTAGGTTTCGGGAATCGCGTAGTATATCGGTGCTCGCCGGCGTGGCAACGCCAAAAAAGCAGTAATATTCGACGTTTGACGATGCGAATTGGAATCACTCAAGAGACACACCATGCAGATTGCGTATTTTGATTGCTTTAGCGGCATTAGCGGCGACATGACCTTGGGGGCACTGCTCGATGCTGGTGCTGAATTATCCACCATACAAGCTGCCATTGCATCGCTCAACGTTGGAGATGTCCGACTTTCGGTCTCCAACACATCCAAGCGCGGCTTTCGAGGCAAACTACTGACCATCGACCATCCTCCCGAGCAAGCCCACCGAACATTGCGGGATATCCTCGCATTGATTCGTAAAGCTAAAATTTCGTCCGGAGCCAGAGATTTGGCCATGCGGCTCTTTGAACGCATTGCGCGGGCGGAAGCCATGGTGCACGGCACAACCATCGATCGCGTACAGTTTCACGAGGTTGGAGCTATCGATTCGATTGTGGACATGGTGGGGGTCGCGGTCGCTTGGGACATGCTCCAAATCGAACGCGCCTACGCATCCCCCGTGCCGACCGGAACTGGGCAAGTCCGCATTGCGCACGGTTTAGTAAGCGTCCCCGCACCCGCCACGGCGGAACTATTGGTTGGAGTTCCAATCGCGCCGACTCAAATCGGGATAGAAATGACGACGCCAACGGGTGCCGCCATTATCACTGAGCTGGCTTCGGAGTTCGGGCCAATGCCCCCGATGCAAGTTGGACGGATTGGCTACGGAGCTGGCCGAAAGGACATGCCAGATCGGCCAAACCTGCTTCGCATTCTGATCGGAAATGCTTTAAAACCGACGCCTCGCAATGATAACTCGGTCTTGATCCTGGAGTGCAACCTGGATGACGTTACCGGCGAGGAAATTGGATTTGCAATTGAGCGACTTTGGAAGACGGGAGCGCTTGACGTCTTCACGGTTCCAATCCAAATGAAGAAAAACCGACCGGGAACATTACTGACCGTGATCGCAAGACCTCAGGACCGACAAGTCATGGAATCCATTCTATTTCAACAAACCGGTACACTGGGGATACGTTACCGCAAACAAGCCCGCACGGTTTTGCCGCGAGCTGCCATTGATGTTCAAACGCCTTGGGGCGTCGTTGTCGGCAAGGTTTCAAAACTCCCTTCGGGCAGTATTAACTTTTCTCCGGAATATGACGATTGCAAAAAAATTGCAGCCGACTTCGGCTTACGACTCTTCGACGTGGTCAGAAAAGTTGAGGAGTGTTATCTCGGTGAAGCCGACAGAACGGAACCGAAGGATCAAGCGGCGGGCATGCTTGAACTAGACAACGTCAACGCCGTTTTTCGACAAGCCGCTGTTGAGGACGAACTCGACTCCGTTGCTAACAGTACCGTAATCATGGAACCAATTGTCGAAGAGGACTCAACGGACTTCTCAACCCACGTTGAAGCGCAAGTGACGACCAATTTAATGGATCCCGCCACGTTGATTCCAGACACAAGCCCGGAAGAACCACATGCTGGGTTTTACCGCTGGGATAGCTCTCCGTGGACGGTCGATACTCCGACTCCATTGCCGCTTGAGGATGCACCTCGTGAATTTCCAATGCGAGGTGAATGGGATTCCTGATTGTTCGGCTATGCGATGGCAATTATTAGCTATAATCAGAGTGGTTGATCTCGTCTTGCTCTGCGCTCACCATCACTAAAGCGTTTCTCTTATGCCATCGACAATCGCTGAACCAGTTATCCCAAGCCACAATTCGCGTCGGCTCGTTGGAATCTTAGCGGTGATTCTTTTGTCGTCGTCCGCTGCGAACGCCGACGAGCCCGCGAAACGCTTCCTCAAGCGATTGCGTGAGGAGGGTTACTACGACCAGGGGCTCAAGTATTTGGAAATTAGCGCAGCAAAAAACCGATTGCCAGCCAACATGAAGGCGGATTTACCGCTCGAACGCGTCATTTTAATGCAAGAGTCACTGCGAACCGTTAAAACGCCTCAACAGCGCGACGAGCGAATGTTGGCGATCGAAAAAGGCTTCAAGGAGTTTCTTTCCTCAGCCCCAACTCACTCGCGACGCAGCGAAACACAAACCAAGCTGGGAGACCTGTTGCTGGATCGAGCTCAGTCCGCACTCGACGAAAGCAAGAAACCAGAAAACGTCATCTCATCGGAAAGCTGGCGATCAAAATCGCGACAGGCGTACACCGAAGCGATGGACCTTTACACCAAGATTTCGGAAGAACTGAAGCCAATTCTCGAATCGATGGCCGGGGATAAAATCAAGACGATCAAGGTCGACGGAAAGGATTTGAAGGAACTCACGGAATTGAGGGAACAGTACCAGCGAGAGTACCGCCAATCTCAAATCCTCCAGGCCAAAACGATGGAGTTTATCGCTCAAACCTACGACGCGCAAACTCCAGAGCGGCGTACATGGCTCGAAAAAGCCGAAGCTAGCTTCATCGCCGTCGTCGACAAGACGATCGGATCGCAGGAAGCGGGTCGACGTATGCTCAGTCTGCTTTATCTAGCCGAGATCCAAGGCCAGCTTGGAAAGATCGACGAAGCCCGCAATAGTTACACTCGCGTTTCCGAAAACGAAGGGGAAGGAATCTTTCGTACTTGGCGGGTCCAAGCCGTCACCGGAATCATTCGGCTCGACTCGTCTGAAAAGACGGCCAAATACGAAGCGGCCATTCAACGCGGCGAAGATGCCTTCAAAACGGCCACCGCCAGGGAACGGGATGATCCCGAGTGGCTTGACCTGCAACTTGCGACGGCAGAAGCTCGCTTGGCTTGGGCCAAAACCCTCGATGAACGGAAGGACGAAAACAAATTTAAAAACAACCGTCGAGCCGCTCGCGAAACGCTTCAAACGATCCTAAAGAAGAAAGGGCCGCATCTGGTAAAAACAAAACAGTACTTGAGCGAACTCGGGATCGAAACAGTGGAAAAGATGGATGTGAAACTACCAGATACCAAGGCCTGGGCAGATACCATCAAAATCGCACGCGAACGTCTGGACCGAGCGGAATCCGCAGAGTCGACACTTCCTATTCTGCAGCAGCAACTCGCCAGTGAAAACGCAAACACCAACGCGCCGATACAGGCTCAAATTCAATCCATTCAAAACGATGCCGCCCGAGACCGAAAGCAATCCATTGAACTCTACCAGCGAGCGTTGGGATTGCACAAAAACTCGGACTCACGTGATGACCTACTTGATGCGAAATTCTTGTTGGCTTACCTGCATCTAAAAACGGAACAGTATTGGGAAGCGGTCGCTCTTTCGCAAGAATTGTTGTCTTCGGGCAAGGGAACCGACAAGGCACAAAAAAGTGGCGGTTTCGCTCTAATGGGGTTGGGCAAGATTATTTCTGAGGTACCTTCCGACCGACAACTCGCCTTCGTGGCCCCAATGGAGCGACTCGCCAACCAACTCATTCTCATCGACCCCGCGTCGGAGGAAGCACAGAATGCAATCGACCTATTGGTCAAGTTGGATCTGATCCACAAACACTACGACGAGGCAGAAAAACACATTGCCCTGGGGCAAGGCAACAGCAGCGGAGGTGGCGCGAGCATGCTCGGTCAAATCCTGTGGGGAGAATACCAACACGCTGCCTACGAACATCGAAAGAACAAAACCGACGAAGCTCCCGAGGATCTTAGCAAGAAGCAACGCTCCGAAAAAATGTTGCGATCGACCTGGGATGCGATGCAGGCCGACAAAGCGGATAAAAATATGGTGACAGGAGTCAACGCTCTAGCCAATATCTACCTGATGTCCGATCGGGTCGACGAGGCGCTTATGACGATCGACGCGCCAACCAAGGGTGCAATTGCACTGGCAACTACGGTTAAGGATTTGGATCCTAGCGTCCAACTCGAAGCCTATCGGCTCAAACTGCAAGCCATGGTGCAAGCGGCTGGAAGCGGAAAACAGCCGCTGTCAACGGAGAGTGTGACCCAGGTGGTTCAGAAAATGAAGGAGCTCTCTGGAGCGGATGATTCTGCCTTGACCGATGCCCTCAACCACCTAGCCGTCAAGCTCCTTATGAAGTTAGAGTCGAGTGAAAGCACCGAGGAACAAGCCAATTTGGGGGCTGCCTTTGGGGTATTGATTCAGCAGTTGGTCGACGTAAGTTCCGACATAGTGATACTCGATTCGGTTGGCAGTTCCGTATTGAACCTTGCGCGAAAAATGCTTGAAAAACCCAGCCTTGCGGCCAATGCAAAGCCGCTAATGGTCATCGCCGAATCCGTCCTAAGCAAAGTTGCCGCCAAACCGGCGGCCGAGCTGATCGAAGCAAAACGCAAGCCAGACGAATTGCAGTTAAAGCTGGCGTTGGCCAAGAGTGGTGCGGGCAAATTCGAGGAAGCGCACGCTCTGTTTGTGCAAACGCTCACGGCGAATCAAAAGAACCTGACGTTGCAAGTCGAAGCCGCAAGAAATCTTCAAATGTGGGCGAACGGAAAAGATATCGAATTGATTAAGAAGGCTGTGTTTGGCGCGGAGCCAGATGCAAAAAAAATTAATATCCTCTGGGGATGGGGGAAAATCAATGGCGTTACGGCAGCGAGGGTATCGGATTTCAAAGAAATATTCTTTGAAGCTCGGCTCAGTATATCGAGTGGATTGAGAGCGATCGCATTGGGCGAACCCAATGCCGAAAAGAAGAAGCAGGGACTGGAACGCGCCTTAAGTAAAATCCGTGAAACGGTTCAGACCTATCCAGAACTGGGCTCGCCAGAGATTCGTACGAGTTTCGAAAAGCTGCTCCGAGAACTTCAGCAAGACTTAGGCAAACCGGTCGTTGGTTTGCAAGAGTTTAAGTCGTAAGGCGTGATCCAATCTGCCGCTCGCCTTAAGAGAACACCTCCTCCAATCCAACCCCCAACTTTTCATAGACCCTTAGAACAAGCCATGCGATTCACCAACACTCCTAGTTCTTCGATCACACTTGTTGCCATGGTGCTCCTAGTCCTCATGACATCGGTCCAGCCGGGCTGGTGCCAAGACAAAGTCTTTCCAATAAAAGGGGTGGCTGGTGTCGGCAAGATTCTCGAAAGGACTCGGGACAAGGTCGTGATCGAAAAAGGGGGTGCCAATCAGAATTTCGACACGAACCAAATCAGTCGTGTGCTGTTCGATGGCGAGCCTCAGGCGCTGTCGCGCGCCAAAGATTCCGTTGGACAGGGACTCTTGGATCAGGCGATGGAAGAATTTGCAAAAATCGACGCACCCTCGATCAAGTCCGAAGACATCAAGCAGGATTACCTCTTTTTCAGGGGTTACATTGCCGCTCTCAATGCGTTGCGAGGAAAAGGGGACGCGGCGGCGGCCAGTAAACAACTTCTAACTTGGGCAAAAGATAACAGTACAAGCCATCTGTTCTATATGGCATCGGAAGCCCTGGGCGAATTGGCAATGGCGGCAGGAACA
This sequence comes from Pirellulales bacterium, assembly GCA_038219625.1. Classification (GTDB taxonomy): domain Bacteria; phylum Planctomycetota; class Planctomycetia; order Pirellulales; family Pirellulaceae; genus JBKCUI01. Next base: position 7,679 of record JBBRJI010000157.1, read on the forward strand.
CCGGATCAAGCACCCAGATATTTCGGTATCTTGGCAAGCTCCCCATTTATCGAACTCAAAGTCAAAGGAAACTACCTGAGCGGAAAAGCCTTGCTTGCCAGCAAGAAGGCAGCCGAAGCGAAAGCAAAATTCGACTTGGTGGCACAGGCGCAAGTCTCCGATACGGCCTCGCTGAAGTTCAAAAAATTAGCCAGCTTGGCATCGATTCAATGCGACGCCGTGGACGGCAAAGCTCAGCAAGCCGTTGCAGCTTTAGAAAAAATGGTCGACGAAGGGGACTCGACCGATGCCGAGTTGTATTCGGAGCTATTCAACGCTCTCGGCGGAATTTTGCGAGCCGCCGGCAACAACGACGAAGCTATCCTTGCGTACTTGAAGACCGACTTGCTGTACGCCAGTGAACCGGAAGCCCACGCCGAAGCCTTGTACCAGCTTTCGCAACTTTGGCCATTGATCGGTGAGAACCAGCGAGCCACCGAGACCAAGAGTCGGCTGTCGAAATTGTACCCAACCTCACCCTGGCTCAAGAAATAGCGTCGCAATCGGCACAACCATCCCGAAAATGATCCGCATTCGGCGACACCCCCAATCTCTTTCTGGGATTAGTTGAGTACGATAAACATATTCGGCGCGTTTGAGAGTCAAACGCAACGCGTACTTAGAATCCTTTTCCTCCTCAACTCACCAGTTTGACCATTCACGGAGACGCCATGCAATCTTGTTTTCGACGCGCGCGGTCCCTTGTCGCAATTGCTCTACCCGCTGTCGCGATGTTGTTCGTTGCGTCCTTTCTTTGTACGGATTTGCTCGCCCAGGATGCGGCTGCTCCCAAGTCTGAGAATCTGCTGGTCAAGACTTGGAATGCACTTGGGACGATGTACGCGATCATCTTTTTGGTCATGAGCATCGTCCTGGTCGCGCTCGTCGTTAGGTCCTTGCTGGCCGTACAAAAAAACAATTTTGTCCCGGATGACTTGATCCAAGGGGTCGATGCCAGTTTGGGAGAAAAGAACGCGCAAGCAGCCGTGGAATTGGTCCGAGCCGACGAAAGCTTCTTAGGGCAAGTCGTGACTGCGGGTTTAGGTAAACTGCAAGGTGGCAAAGACTCGGCCCTGGAAGCGATGCAAATCGTCGGCGAATCGGAGACGATGAAAACCGAGCATTTGCTTAGCTACCTGGCCTTGATCGGAAACATTGCGCCGATGGTTGGATTGCTTGGGACCGTTCAAGGGATGGTTAAATCCTTTGCCAAAATCGCAAGCAGCACCACAACGATCAAGCCATCCGAATTAGCAGGTGGTATAGAGCAAGCCCTCTACACAACCTTGTTCGGTCTGTTTCTGGCGATTCCCGCCATCACGATTTACAACATCTTGCGAAATCGGGTCCAACGATTCATCTTGAGTGCAGGTACCCAAAGCGAAGAAATGTTGGACAAGTTTCAAGCGTTCGTCAAATCCTAATACACAGGATCGTGCAATATGCGAGTTCGCCACAAATTCAATTCCAAAATGGCCGAAGGGGACATGACGGCCATGATCGATATGGTATTTCAATTGATCATCTTCTTTATGGTGCTGATCAACTTTTCCCAAGACGACCAAAACGACAAAATAAAACTGCCCTCCAGCGAGTTGGCCAAGCCACCCGACGCGCCGCTCACGTTTCCGATCGTTTTGCATTTGGATTCGAATTCGACCATTTATATGGGCGCGAACGTGGTCACCGTGGATTCCATAGCACCTTTGCTCAAAACGGAGATACAACTGCTCACCTCTAGGAACCAAACGGCCAAGGACGCCAACATCATCATTCGCGGACATCAAAACGCACCAGGCGGTGTGGTCCAGGACCTAATCAAAAAGTGTCAGGAACTCGGCTTTGAAAAGTTTGCATTGCGCGTTCGCGAAGAACAGATCTAACCTTATCAGCAGGTACGCATCATGAAATTTCAATCCAAACATGGACAAGACAAAGCAGAATTGCAACTCACCTCAATGATCGATGTGATTTTCTTGCTGCTTATTTTCTTCGTCATGACATTCAAAATTGTGGCGCAAGAGGGGGACTTTAGCGTCAAGATGCCGATAGCAGGAAGCGGTGGCAATCCAGACACAACCAACATTCCAATCAAAGTGCGATTGCGGGCAAACGCGGACGGAGAATTGACAGACATCGTCGTCAACGACAGCTTGTCCTTCGGAAACGACTTCGCCAAACTCCGCGGCCATATCCTCAGTTTGACAGGCGGGAACGCACCCCCGACGCCAGACGACGGCCCTGAAGTTGAAATCG
>JBBRJI010000158.1:0-9950 GCA_038219625.1 Pirellulales bacterium
ACTGTAGGCGAAACGGCCATCGGTGTGAGCAGTATGCGCAAAGACCAACTGCTTCTGTCCGCCCCCTTCGATCAAGACTTCCCGACGTTCCAGGATTTCTTCGCCTTCCGCCAGTTGGCCATTGTCAAGCACTTTTCGCTCGATCAACGTCACCGTGGCTGTTTGATGGTCGAAACCGTACGCTTGAAAGACGGCTTGGATTTCGAAAGGGTCATCGCGCCATACCTGCGGATCGGCATAGACCTCCGATATCTGAAGGTTGCGAGGCAGAGTTGGATCTCCTGCCCCAACGAAAAATAGCGGCACTCCTTTGTCGCCGGCCTGCTTGGCAAGAGCCAGCAACTGCTCAGGACCGTGGTCCTTGGCAGTATGTTGTCCGTCTGTCCAGATGATAGCTGCGGCGGTATGCTCATCCAGAATCGCTTGTGACATGGCGCGATACAAATCCGTTCCTTGTCCCGTTGCGACGAGGGGCGGCAATTCTTTTAACTCAGCGTTTGTTCCCTTCACTTCATGAGAACGAGGTTTCACCGTGTGGCGAACTGGCCGAGTCTCAACACTGACTACTTCGCTGCCAAAATTCGACAGGTGAAGTTTTCCGAGCTGTTCCAGTTCTTTGACAAACTTTCCCCCATGTTGCCTAAGAGCGCTTCGCATAACATCGACACGACTAGGGCGCTGAAGGTGTAGTCCAGCAACGCTTGTCGATGTCGCATTCGCAACGGCTTTGGCCGTTTCTGGATCCAAATAGCGGTCGACGGTATTCATCGACTGTGACGCGTCGCGGAGAAATGCAATCTTAGGAAATGAAACTTGGTGCTGGATTGGGGCAACGGCCGGTCCCAAAAAGATGGCAAGCAGCAAAAGCATTGTCAGCAATCGAACACCAATCAAAAGTCGCTTGCACCACCTTGGACAGGTTTCAATCTCACGCCGGTACAGGAACACGACGCCATAGGCAACTGCGGCTGTGAATGCCAGTAGTAGGAAGACCTTCCACGATTGCGGTGCGTTGGTCCACGCCAATTGAACATCCGCATCCGGCGGGATACGCTCTGTGTCAAAACCGACGATTCTCAGAAGCCAGGTCAAGATGAATTGCATAGTGTATTCGATACGGGAATGCCCTCAACTGAAACCATCTCAGTAACGATGGGCGCGAGTGATCGCCTCTCTTGGATTTGACGTGATGATGCGAGCCGCTCTTCCAGATATAACGTCCGAAATTGTGCCAGCGCTGTAGGACTTTGGTAGCGGAACATGTGAGTCGATCTTTTCACCCTTAGGCGTGTATAAGTGAACCCCCTTTCGGTCGACTATCAATGTGTTTCCGTCGGGAAGGCGTTGCGTATCCGTTATTCCCTCAAAACCGGTCTTCGACCAAGCCTCCTTGTTTTCCTTAGTTATTTCAATGACTCGTCCATCGCCAGAGAGTGCGATGAGGATATTGCCGTTTTCTAGTGGTTGAGCACAGACAGGTTGAGCTACGCTCGTGGTGCTCCAAACAACTTTTCCGGATGGGTTCACTTCGAGTACTTGGCCTTCCAATACGGAAACCAGAGTATTGCCGTTTGGCATGCGCTGCGCGTCGCTCACGGTACCGCTTCCGGCAAACTGCCAAGCAATCGTCTTGTCGGTTCGATACTCCAAAACCTGATTCTCGTTTTGGGTTACCACCAGCGTATTGCCGTTCTCCAATCGATAGACTCGGATTGGGTACCCGCTTGCAATATCAAGCTCCCAAACCACCTTCTTACCAGCTTCGTCGTATTCAAAAACTTTCTTGTCTGAAAACGATGAAACGAGTCGATGCCCGTTACTCAATCCTTGAACTGCAAAAGGAAGATTCACAGCCATCGTCCAAGTCTGCTTGCCCGACCCATCATACTCAACAACCCGACCCGAATGCGTTAAACATACCAACGTGCGCCCCCTCAAAGATCTTTTCTCGACGTAGGGCAAAATCAACTTGGTCGTCGCGCCGTTCAAAGTGATCCAGTCCTGCCAGTTTTTTGTCAGCGCGAGATCCTTAGTGGTGGACTCCAAGACCGTACCAAAACTCTGTTCCGTAATCGAGGCAAGTGCTCTTGCCGAAGCGTCACGAACTTTTGAATCTTCCGAATCAAGCAACTCTCCAAGTACTACCAGCGATTGCCGCTCATTCGCGTTGGCCATTGCCAGAGCCAATCGAAGGCGGACGCGATCCGATTTTTCGCCCCCAATCAATGAACTTAGATCCTGTCCGATCCTGTCGGCGCTGGCCGATTTGACCAGACCAGCCACGGCTACGATGCGACGGGCCTCGTTGTCCGCACCAAGTACCGTGCGAAAGGTCTCGTAATCAGCGGGTAAGCAAGTTGCCTCCATTGCTTGTCTGGCTTTCGCAAGAAAGGACTCTTCATCAAACCTTGGCACGATTGCAAGGATCTCATTCGACAGTCCCGACTGACGCTCTTCTGTGACTACATTGAACACAGCGTAGACAACGCCCTTGAGTCCAGATTGGATTTCGTCTGCGACCGCACCGGAGCGCGTTGGGAACTTGGACAAGTCGGCAACCATGCGATTTAACAATTGCAACACGAATTTGGTAGCCGATGTCGCAAGGTTCAGTTCCTGGATTGCGTTGATTGCCATCAAGCAAGCCTGATCGGCTGCCGTCGCTTCTTCTCCATCTCCAGACTTCGTCTTGGATACTATTCGATAGGCCTCAGACAAGTCCGCACAGGCTGCGTCTGTGTGGTTCCAAGCGGCCTCCAATCGCATCCGTTCGAGCAAACCTTGCACGTCCCCTCGCGCCACCCGCATTTCAAGCGTGTCCATTCGATTCTTGAGAGGGTCCAACGAATAGGTACGAGCTAGGCCAATTCCAAGCAAACGTTGTCCGTCCGAGAAGAGATTGCCAACCGGCTCTCCAGTCGTCGTGACCAATTTGGCGCGAGCCAATTCGCGACCGTCCTTGGGTGACAATCGCACGATTTCCGAGCCAGAAGGGATGTAAATCGCGGCTTCTGTGACGACACCTGTACCGAATTGACTTGCAATCTCGATATCCCAAACCACATTTCCGCGATCCACGTCGTAGCATCGGACGCTGCTTTTCCCTGACACGTACAGGCGATTTCCGAGCAATCCCAAGTAGCTTTCGACTTCATGATTTGGTAACTGACGAGGTGAGTCCCAAAGCAATTCACCGCTGCGTCTATCAAGCGAAAATATCACATCGGAATCAGAACCCATCACCAACAAAGCACGTCCGGTGGGTATCACGATGTCTTCGCGCCAACCAACGACATTGGCCGTTGACATCGGAATACCAAATGGACTCGGAATCTCGTTGCTGACACCCATGCGTTCATAGCGCACAACCCAACGCACTACGCCGGAAACACTTTCCACGGTTGCGACAATTCCGGCTCCTGTACCAACATAAACATCTCCACCGCTATAAGCTATCGCGTTTGTTGCCCAAGGAGAACATCTGCCGATAGGTTCGTCACACAAATAGGTCTTCCAAACCGTCGAGCCATTTTGGGGGTTGATGGCTAACAAAGAAATGGACCCATTGTCGTTGACTGTTGTAAATGCCAGACCACCACCTGATACCGGTGCGGATGAAAAACCGATGTCAAAGTTTGACTCGGCAACGTTGTCCTCTTTTCCGCCTCGACGCCAAAGTAGTTCCCCACCTTTCGCATCGTACGCAACCAACCAGTTTCGTCGGCCCCTCGATGGCGTCGAGAGATTAAAGGGCGATTGCGGTTGCGTAGGTGTTGGTCTAGGATCCAACTCAGTGAGCCCCTCGATGCAGTATAGATGGCCGTCGCCAATCGACATCGAATGGTAAACCTGATCACCAAACAATTGGATTTCAGACGATTTTTTCGGGGTTTTAGAAATGACTGGGGCCTGAAACATATTGGACATAGCGGACGCGGCGTCGACTTGAAACTCGTTGATTTTTCCCATCCATTTCGACTCGCCAGTCTCAAGCGCACAACATACCACGCGATCACCACTTTTGAAATAAACCAAACCTTCGTTCAATAGTAATCTTCCCACGCAAGTCCATTCGTTCTGTTTCCATCGCCCAAGCAAATGCCTCAGATCCGATTTGATTTTGGGTGGAGTCGAGTCCTTGCGATTTTGCCTAGCAGTAGTGATAGCCCGAGTTGAATAGGTTGGTATAGCCCCGCCGCCAGAAAGTACGGGCACGGGGCTAGGAAGAAAAATCAAATCGCCACCAACATAACCACCACCAAAGCCATAACCACCACCAAAGATTGCGTTTTGGTTCCCAATCAGCGGCGATTCGAAAGTATCGAACGGATGCGACCAAGTCTCAGACAGTTCCCCTTCAAGATAACCTTCTTTTAACGACTTCATCATTCGGAAATTGGGTGAATCACCATACTTCAAGTCCCAATTCGCCGAAGGGGTGCGACTCGCAGATCGAAGAGCGAGGTTGCTTCCCTGGACCATCGCTATCCGTTCGTCCTTTGCATTGGCGGATGCAAGCTCGTCGACCATTTTCTCGGACGAGTCTATTTCACCGATTCGAGCATTTGCTACCGCCAAACGCAGCAAGATCTCCTTGCGTGGTACGGTACACTCTGGGTGTTCTTCCAAGCACTTCCTGAGCAGCCGACTTGCGTCGTTGAAATCGTAGCTATCCATCTTAAGACATGCCAATTCAAAAGCAGCCTCGTCCCCTTCTGAACTAAGAAAGAAACGACGGACCACTTCGCTCAGGACATCCGTTCTGGTCCGCCTTGTAGGATTGAGCAATAGAGCTCGGGCTTCTCCATCAGCCTTTAGCCGATATGCCGCTAGCCCTTCCCTTGAAAGTTTGGAAAGAATAGACTCGATTTGGCTTGCTACAGTAACGAACTTAACGTACTCGTGCGAGCCAGAGTGAAAATGCCACTGGTCGCTAGTGGTCAATTGTGCCCCGGCCATATCCAACACGCTCTGCCAAAGTGCGTTCGCGGATCTGAAATCGCCATCCTCTGCAAATTCCTTGGCACGGCGAAGTTTGAACAACTCTTGCTCGGGTGCTGTTTGTAAAGTCGCTCCCTCGAGCTTTGAAATGCGATTGGTTGCGGCTTGGCCACCGCTCATACCTGGCATACCTGGCATTCCTGGAGAAAAAGAAAAAGGAAATTGAGCCAATGCGAATTGTGCCTGAATCACGATTGCAGTCACAAGTAACCATGAAACCCAATGCAGGCGACCGTCGATTGTCATCATCTTCATCCTTTGTAAGATCGATTCTGCTATCGCTGACGACCAAAAAACCACCCCAATATCTGCTCGCTGCACAACGTGACCACAGCAAGGCAGAGTATCAATGGCCACAACTCAGCCTCAGCACCCTTTGCCGACGTAGCTGTCAGCCTGTGAGCGCTAACGAACTCGATCGGAGCGTTGCTAAAATTGCGATTCAGTTCAGCCATATCCACTCGTTTTAAATCGCTTTCGGACTGGTCAACGTTGGCTGCGAAGATCACCTTGTGGCTCAGTCCATCGAGGCGCAAGAGGTTTAATTCATAAAATCCCCGTAGATCAGCTCCCGCATATTCAACCACCCACTGTGCTTCGTTCGCCTTACTTGCATCTGCAGACTCAGACGGTTTCGGATCAAGCAGGTGGATGGTTTGACTCGGATCTCGCAAGCTGACATCCCGTTTGTATTCTGTCAGATTCAGGGGAAACCGGATCGACTGACCAAGATTCATTGTGTTTTGTCGATCCGCTTTGGTCACTAGATATCGCGTCAATTCCTGCGTGAAGATCACAAAACTCGGATCGAGCGACCAATTGTTCCAGTCCCGATCAGCCGTAGTTGCGATCAAGATCACGCGACCATCGCCAAATCTCTTTTCAACAACCGCAGGAGAATTTTGAGCGTCGCTGAATCGAGCGGAGACCAAGACTTCCCCCGAGGCTTGCTGCTGATCATTGACATCGACGCCCCACCACCGAAAGAACTTGACCCAAGAGGCAAAGGGATTGTTTTCACCATCAAAAACACTCAATGCAGGATGGTTTGAGCTGTGAACCTGCATGTGAACCCACTTCTCTTCGGACTCATCGCCAAAAACCGTCGTCAGCCGCGCTGGAAGCAGCCCCGTACCATCTCGATAAAGTGTGTCGTTGGTTACATGCTCGTCGATCTGGTCACCCGGAAAAATGACTAATCCACCCCCGGATCTAACCCATTTTTCCAGAGCGACGCGACGTTCATCAGTTAGGCGATAAAGATTGCATAAATAGACCACGTGAAAACGGTCGAGCGAAATCTTGTCCAACTCGACGTCCGTAACGACCTCCACCACTACACCTGAAAGCTGGTCCCCGGGCGGCACAAGGCTACGCTTTAGCGAAAACGATTCCGACTTCGAATACAAAGCAGACGGATCTCCGTCGACAATCAAAGTACGAATACCGGGTTCAACTCGCACCGCCAAAAAACGTTCGTTGTCGGCCAAAAGTTGATCCAAATTCGGCTGCTCGTTGGCCTGAATGGAAACGCGAATCGCCATTTGTTGCGATGCGAGGTCGCTTGAATTGGATGACAATTCGATGGACGGCGCGTGGGGAGGGACAAAGGTAAACGAAAACGGAATGGTCTCACTTGAGTTGGCAGCAATTCGCTCAATTCGCTGGGCCAACGGAAGCGATTCGCCTGCGCTGAATCCAACATCCACATTGCGGACCTCCGTAGGACTATGGTTGGCAACGGTGACGTCGAACGTGGAACTGACGCCAGCCACCAACACTTTATCTTTGGGGACCACGTTGGATACAACGAGGTTGTTAAGCGAATCAGGAGACCCAGCGTCAACGATGTAGCAACCAACTGCCTTCTTCGCGATGCGATTAAGGGTTTCACGAGCCCCCTGTACCTTTACCGGTTCGGCGAAATTCCAGTCTCGAACACACAGGTCACTGACGAGATAGATCACACGATTGACAAACTCTGGTTCTGCTCGCATTAGCTTTTCCACTTCGAGCATTACATCATCCATTCGCACGGGCGCATCCGACGGTGCGAGAGCTTGAATATCGCGAACCAAATCTTCCACTGTGTTGTTGTTGAGCTGAACGCCCCGCATGATAGGTCGTTCGGGCTTTGACATGAGCACCACCGAAAGGGATTCATCCGCATCGGCAGAACGTAGGCTATTGACCAGGTCCGCAATGGCTTGTTTGCCGACATCGAATGCGGATCGCCCGTCCTTGACGGCCTGCATACTCAGAGAGTCGTCCAGCACGATAATTCGCTCGAACCGGACCGACTGGAGAGCTCCGCCCGCAAACGACTGAGGTCGATATGGACGTGCCAAAAAGAGCGCCACAAGCAATACCGCCATGCATCGAAGCAACAACAGCAACCAATTCTCCAAGCGTAGGCGCCGCCGATTCTTTTTGTCTGCTTCCAACAGGAATTCGATTGCAGCCCAATCGACCGTACGAAACTTTCTTTTGTTCAATAAATGGATGATGATTGGAGCCGCCAACAACGCAGCACCTCCAAGGAACAAATATGGATTCAGCATCCAGTTTCCAAAGAGGTTCGCCAAATTGGTAAGCCAACTCAACATCGTTGCTCACATCTCTGTTTCATCTGGTTCCTCTGCGGTTCCTAAGTTTCTTGGTTCTTTGTCGAAACGTAAGGTATCTGGCTAAAACCACATCGAGCGTTTCCCGCATGTCGACCAGTACATAGTCGACTCCAGTCTTTGCGCAGATCTGTTTTACGTCTTCCTGAAACCGACCGATGACTTCAAGGTACGCAGTTCGTAGTGCTCGAGGCTCTGCATGCAATTGTCTATCTACTTCTAAGCCTCGGAAAAGTGTATTGTCTTCGAATGGAAACGCCAATTCGTCACCATGCATTACATGAAAGATGATGACCTCATGTTTTCGTAGGCTAAATCGGCTAATGGCTTTTGCCAAAATTTTCAAATCCACAAATAGGTCTGAAAACAGGCATACAATTCCTCGCTGATGTATTTGACTAGCCAGTTCACCAAAGACGTCGCCGATTTCCGTTGACGCGTCCACCTTGGTGTTCTCGAGTTCGTGCACAAGTCGCTTGAGATGGCTTGGGTGCGAGTTCGCTCGCAAATTGGACTGGATACTGTTGTTAAATGTCACCAATCCAACTGCATCTTGTTGCCGCTGGAGCAAGTGCGTCAAGGAGGCGGCAGCCGTGGCGGCATGATCAAACTTACTCCATCGGATGGCGGCGTTCTCACCATAGCGCATTGATTTGCTGCAATCGACGACCAAAGTGCACTTCAGGTTTGTCTCCTCTTCGTATTCCTTGATATAGAGCCGATCTGTTTTCGACCAAACTTTCCAATCGACGTGCCGCAGGTCGTCACCCTGTGTGTATTCACGGTGTCCAGCGAATTCGACGGCAAAGCCATTGTAGGGACTTTGGTGTTGACCGTTGATAAAGCCTTCAATGACTTGCCGAGCACGGACATCCAGTCGCGATATTCGCTGCAGAGTTTTGGTATCGAGATACCTATGTTGAGCCATATCAGCCATTTCGAAATCCGTTTACTCGCAAGGACTAGGAAGCAAATGCCCGCCGCAGGCTCGGTGCAACTTCGTCATCGTGGTGACGATCGGAAATCTCTTGGATCAGCCGATCGATGACGCGGTCGGTCGAAATCCCCGCAGATTCAGCATTGAAATTATTGATTACTCGATGGCGAAGCACTGGATGTGCGACAGCCTTGATATCATCGGTGGTTACAAAGAACCGACCGTCGAGAACCGCTCTGGCTTTGCCGCCGAGCAACAAGAACTGCATGGCCCGCGGCCCCGCTCCCCAACTCACCCATTCCTTGACGAATTCTGGGGCATTGTCTTGGTCAACCCGCGTTCCGCGAACCAATCGCAATGCGTAATGAATGACATGCGGCGAAACAGGAACTCGCCGCACCAGCTCTTGGATTTGCAAGATCTCGTCGGACGAAATCACCTCCTCAACTTGCGGAATATCTTGCGCAGTTGTTGCAGATGCGATGTGGTATTCCTCGTCGTAGCTAGGATACTTCACAAAGATCTTGAACATGAACCGATCCTGTTGCGCTTCCGGAAGAGTATAAGTGCCTTCCTGTTCGATAGGATTCTGCGTGGCAAGCACGAAGAATGGGCATGGCAGCACATGTCGCTTGCCCCCAATGGTCACTTGCTTCTCTTGCATCGCTTCCAGCATCGCGGCTTGAGTCTTGGGTGGAGTGCGGTTGATCTCGTCGGCCAGAATGATGTTGGCAAAGATTGGGCCAGGTAGAAAACGGAATTCGCGATGACCCGTGGCCTTGTCCTCTTGGATGACTTCCGTTCCGGTAATATCAGAAGGCATCAGATCAGGAGTGAACTGTATGCGACGAAAATCCAATCGCATGGTTCGCGCCAATGTACTTACCATGAGCGTCTTTGCCAAACCCGGCACCCCTTCTAGCAGGCAATGTCCTCGTGAGAATATGGCAATCAACAATTGTTCGATGGCTTCATCGTGACCAACGATGACCTTGGAAAGCTCGCGTCGAATGACTTCATGTGTTCGCTTAAGGCGCTCGACGCCTGCCACATCATCCGGCAGGAGGTTTCGCTCTTCATTATTCATGCGGCATAACCTTTTAGACAAGAAAGTTACTCAAGATTGGATCAAAGGCCCAATTCGAACGCCAAACAGAAAATCAAAGTCACGGCCATCGTAGCAGATTCGAAATCGCAATCAAGGAGAAGCATGTTGCAATCAGTGGATCGTCTTCTCGCATGCTTGTAAATGAATTCTCCCAGAATCCTTCCTTCGACTGCAACTTCAATAGTTGATGCAAAAGATCATTCCGTTGTTTTCGTTTGAATTCGTCAGGCAACAAAGGATTAACTCGGCTTAACCCACGAAAATAATAGTACTTCAGACC
>JBBRJI010000159.1:0-9915 GCA_038219625.1 Pirellulales bacterium
GCCCACGGCTAACGGTTAAACGCGGTTAAACGGGTTTAAGGAGGAGAACAAATGAATTCAAAGCCCGATGTGCGGAGAATAGGCAGAGCGAATCGCAATGCTTACATTGCACCTGCTACCGGCAATCGACCTTTGCAAAAAATAGTGTTTGGCACCTAATTTGCTATGTACAGCCCATTCCGGTGACCCATGAAAAACGATAGCGAAAATTGGCCGGGTGTCTGGCAGACGCGCGCGAGGCTCACGCCGACCCCGGACGTGCCTGAGTATTGTCGAGAAGTCGCCCGCGAACGTACAGAAGTTGCCGCGTTCTAGTGCTTTGGTAACGGCTTCGTGCTACGCTGGAAATTATAGCCTTGATAATCCGATCTAAATCACCGTGGACGATGATGCTTGTATCCGTTTCCGTGGTTGTGGCCGTTCTTTATTTGGCGAAAGGGGTGCTGGTTCCCTTGACGCTGGCGGCCTTGCTTAGCTTCTTGTTGAGTCCGGTTTGTGGCTGGCTTGAGCGACGAGGGATAGGGCGAATCCCGGCGGTGTTGGTGACGGCGGGTTTGGGATTTACCTTTCTGGCCGCAGTGGCTTGGATGGCAACCGTCCAAATTGCAAATTTGGCCCCAAAAATCCCTGAGTACCAAACGAACATCGAAGCTAGGTTAAGCACGGTGAACTCATACGCTGTTTCAGCGTTAAATCAGTTCACAAGAAGTTTTCAGGAAATAAGTAATGATCTTCCAGTCTCAGATCAGAGCATCGACGGCACCAACGCTCGACCCTATTCGGTTCGGGTAATTGCACCGCCTACAAGCCCACTAGAAGTTTTCGGTGGTATGTTTGGTACGCTGCTGGAAGTGTTCGGAACATCTGGCATCGTGATTGTTCTCGTGGTGTTCTTCTTAGTTCAGCGAGAAGATTTACGTGATCGTTTCATCCATCTAGTTGGACGAGGCCACGTGACGGTGACCACTCAGACTCTTGAGGATGCTTCTAGGCGAACCAGTCGCTACCTCTTGATTTTGTTTTGTCTCAACATCACCTTTGGCATTTCCGTTGGTCTTGGCTTGTATCTGATCGGTATCCCCAACGCTATTTTATGGGGCATCTCGGCCGGGCTATTTCGCTTTATTCCTTATATAGGTCCTTGGATCGCTGCATTCATGCCGGTCGGCTTGTCCCTGGCGATTTCGACGGGCTGGGTGACACCACTCTTGACGCTGGGGCTATTTTTAGGTTTGGAGCTCTTAAACAATAACCTTTTGGAACCTTGGCTCTACGGTAGAAACACAGGTGTGTCAGCCGTGGCGGTACTGTTGGCAGCTGTCTTTTGGATGTGGTTGTGGGGGCCTGTTGGGTTGCTGATTGCGATGCCGATGACCGTGTGCATGATGGTGATTGGCAAGCATGTTCCCCAGCTTTCCTTTCTCAATATTCTGCTGGGTAACGAGCCTGTCTTTGAGCCCAAGACGCGAGTCTATCAGCGTCTATTGGCCGGTGACATTGATGAGGCAACCGAATTGTTCGAAGGGTACTTGGCCAAACAGCCGCTCGTGGAAGTCTACGACACCGTGCTGATCCCGGCCCTGTCGATGGCCGAAATCCATTGGCATCTCGACGAAGTCGATGAACGCCATCACAACTTCATCCTCCAGGGACTGAAGGAGATGATTCAAAATCAGTCTGAACATCAGCAGGAAATACGGGCCGAAAAACCGTCAGAGCCTGCGATCACGTCAACTGACGACAAGTGTCCACCCAATCATATCGATTCGTCAAATCTCGTCATCCTTTGTGTGCCTGCCCGAAGCGAAGCAGATGAAATTTCGTCCAGCATGCTGGCGCAAGTCTTGGAGGCACAGGGCTGTCTTGCGCTGGCCGTCGCAGCAACATCGCTGGAAAGCGAGTTATTGGATATCGTCGGACAGCGGCATGCCGACGTGGTGTGTATTTCCGCCACACCGCCCGCCGCAGCGATGCATGCACGTCACATGTGCAAGCTACTTCGGACTCGTTTTCCAAATTTGACGCTGGTCGTAGGCTTGTGGGATGCCCAAGTTGACATAAGCAAGACGCAAGAACGCATCGGTTGCGGCGCTACCATAATTGCGACGTTGGCCGGCGCTCAAACACTCGTCCGCCAAATCAAGCCGTCCAAAGCCACAACTGAAGGTTGATTAAAGGGGCAATCGCGATGAATAACTGCAACGCGCGGTTCTTGAGTTCTCATCCAACAAGACCAGCATCCAATTTGTCCTGCTGATCGAATCAATACAACAAGGCGCTAAGTTAGGGGTGGAGTTCCTTATCAAACCAATCCGCCATAACGCCTACTTCAACAGGAAGGGTGAGCCATGGATGGCCGCCACCTTCCTTGACGATGAGTTTCGCGGAGCCGCCAGCAGATTGGATTGCTTTCACCAACTTCTGTGAATGCGAGAGCGGAACCACTTCATCCGCGTCACCGTGAATGAACAAGAAAGGGATCGTGGGTTTCCCAACTTGATAGAGAGGTGAGATTGCTTTGGCCATGGCTTGGAGTTCTTGGTTGCTCTTGCCATTCAACGCCCCTTCCGTCGCCGAGGTTGCACCAACGGCCAGAAGTGGACCAAGAACCTTGAGATCGACCATCTTACCATCACGCCATTCCAGGAAATCGGTTGGCGGAAAGAAGACCGCAACCGCTGCAACCGAAGTGTTTTGCCGGTCCAACTTGTTCTTTGCATTTGGATCGCTGGCGACAGGCGTCAACGCAGCCAAGGCTGCGAGGTGACCACCGGCGGACGCGCCAGTCAATCCAAGTTTGCTTGCTTCGATTTTGTACTTGATCGCGTTTTCTTTGATATGGCGAATTCCCAACTTGACGTGTTGATCCATCTCTAGCGCGGTATATCGCGTTTTCGAGCCGGGACGAATCGCAAACACAACGTACCCTCGGCCACAAAAAGTGGAATACACCTGCGCCAAAGTGTGATCGCGAATCTTGCCTCTATCCGAATACCAAGCACCGCTGGCGACGTCGATAATGGCTTTCCCGTTCGCCGGCCCCGTCGGCGTAAACACATCCATCAAGAGCCCGGTCCCATGAACTTCGGCAAATACCACGTCCTGCGTTTGAACGAAGTTCGGCTCCTCTTTGGCCTTGGCTTGTAGCCCGACGAGCAGGAGGAAGGCAAATAGGGTTCTTGCTGGAATAAAACACATCGGGTTGCTCCGTGGGGATCGGGGTTTTGTTTGGCCTTTTTGGATTTCATTAGTTCGACTAGCTAGGCGTGTTGAATCACGGCGGGGTTCGCCGTGCTAAGGCGAGCGGCGCCAAGGCGAGCGGCAGAGTGAGTCATACCCTCCCCTCGCTTCGCTCGACCCTCCCGGAGGGAGGGTGAAGTCACTCTCCCTCTGGGAGAGTCGGCCTGAAAGGCCGGAGAGGGGTTCCATCATACTGGTAGTTTTCAGCCTTCCGTTTGCATAAATGGCTATTTCTTGCCTTCCAATTGCACCTTCAGCCACGTCGCTATCGTTTCGAGTGCAACTGGCGCAATCGTCTCTTCGATCGATTGATATTCGCTAATGCCGCCCGTTTTGCAGGACTGGAACAAGTGATTTAGTCCGGGCAATTCCTTGATCGCAAAATGACTATTGCCACCCGCTTTGAGATAGGACTCGATTTTCGAGAGATTCACTTTCGGATCGACTTGAACGTCCTTTTCACCGTTGATTGCAAGCACAGGGCATTTTATTCTTTGCAAGTCCGGGCCTGGTTCGTAACTTGCAAAAAAACGAAACCAAGGATCATTCATGACGCTGAGGTTTGCCCGGACCAATTCAGCAAGTATTTTGCGACTTGTCTGATCGTCTTCATCTGATTTGGGCTTTTCCGTCCCCTCCTTTAAGTCGATGTCACTCGCCGAAGCCATTATTTTATCGACTACGCGTAGGACAAACGGTTCGATATCGTCCTTTTCCTTCAACTCTTTGGCGGTTGCAAAAACATGCTCTTGGAGCAATCGCTGTCGTTTCCTGGCCGACTTGCCGCCGCCTTCGGCAGCAATGATCAATTGTCCTTGTGAATAAAGAATCTCTTCCCCGTTAACTCCTGGGCTGGCCATTAGCACTACCCACGCTACATCCTTGTTTTCTGCGGCAACGAGGGTCGCAACTAAGCCACCTTCACTATGCCCTATCAACCCAACTCGGCTCGCGTCGATGGATGTTGCCGCCTTGACAAACGAAAGTGCAGATCGCACGTCTCTTGCGAAATCCTCTGTGGTTGCGTTCTCGAATTTGCCCGTCGAATTACCAACTCCTCGATCATCGAACCGGAGAACGGCAAAGCCTCGGCGCGAAAGATAATCAGCTAGCACCCAGAACGGCTTGTGATCCAAGAGAGACTCGTCCCGATCTTGTGGACCAGATCCCGATATCAAAATGGCGACTGGAAAGGGCCCAACCGATTTCGGGCGTGTCAATGTGCCAGCCAACACCGTTCCGTCGACTTCATTCTTAAACGACACTTCCTCGATGTCGTATGGAAATGGTTTTTGTGGAGTTTGCGGACGTTTAGGGGCAACCTTTGTCGACGCAACGACCAATTTCTTCCGAACGAGCCGAAGCTCTAACGGAATCCCTTGACTCCATTTGCCGATGATTTCGGTTACGTCCTCATTTTTTTCGCCTGTGTACTTCGCTCGCAATGCGGGGACGTCAATCGTTACTTTGTTGCCATCGTCTTTTAACTCCGCTTTGAATCCGCCAACGTTTTGCGAAACGCTATCGACGAAGACAATCTTCTTCTCATTTTTCGCAGGATAAACACGAACTTGAATATCCAGTTTTTGAAACCCTGCGTTCAAAGTACCCAGCCATATTTCATCTGGGGTGTCTGGCGGAACCGACTCTTTTTTCTCCAATACCAAACTCAAGTTGGCACCACCTTGCGACCATTTTCCAGTTGCCTTCTTTCCGTCGTCACTCAATTGCGATTGATAAGTTGCCTTGGTCGATTTCAGCGTAAAGCGAAGCTGCGTCGGGTCGATCACGAAATCATCCAACTTGAATTTCGAGCCCCCTTCATCTAAGCTCATCAATTCTGCCGTAGGTTCACCCTTCTCGGACTTACTTGTGTTAATGACGAAACGAAAGACTCTCTGACCAGCGTCCATCGCGCCATACCAAATTTCCTCAGCAGCCTTGGTTCCACTGTCCTGAGCCGGACCTCGCATGGAAGCTACGACAAACAGCAAAACCAGACACCACATTGCAATAGGGGCTATTCTTCTCATGGTTTTTTCTTTTTCTTAACACTTTTGGATTCATTGTCAAACTGTGGATTGCGATCGGTCGGTACGATCGCATTGGTTGATTTCATCCACGCGAAAAGGTCGCCGATCAGCTCGTCTCTTTTCGCGACGTTTGAATTGGAAAGGTTGTTGCGCTCTCCAATATCTTCAGCCAGGTTATACAGTTCAACCGCATTGTTGGTATCCAATCGGTCTCGTCCGCCATCGAGTTGCCATTCCTCGTGATACAGATGCAGTTTCCAATCTCCTTTGTGAATGACAGTGATCGGGCGGCTTCGAAATCCCGTCTGCACGTCGAGCTCGCGTCCTCGAATCACCGGCGAATCGAGGTACCCGGGGAAGTGCCAAAAAATAGATTCTCGTTGCAGTTTTCCTTTTCCAGCAAACAAGGGAAGTAAACTTTCACCATCAAGTAACTTTTCTGAAGGAATTTTGGTCCCGGAAGCAGCCAGGAAAGTTGGAAAAAGATCGACGTTGATGACTGGCACATCACATTTGCTTCCAGGTGAAGTAACTCCAGGCCACCGGACAATGAACGGTTCGCGAATTCCACCCTCAAAGTAGGAACCCTTGTTGCCTCGCAATGGCTCTTGAGAAGAATTCTGTGTCGCCCCGTTGTCGCTTGTAAAAACGAGCAACGTGTTTTGATCCAATTTCAGATCTTCGAGCTTCTGCAAAAGGATACCGACACTCGCATCCAGATCGTAGGTACAAGCGGCATAAAGGGGGTTTTTGTGCTGATCACCAGGCGTCTTCGCTTTGAACTTTTCCAGCGTTTCTGGACGCGCCTGCAATGGACTGTGTATGGCATGGTGAGCCAGATAACAAAAGAAGGGGCCAGACTTGTTCGCTTCGATGAATTCGCAGGCCTTGCGAGTGAGGGTGAATACACCTTTTGGATCGGAGGGAGGGCCCGTCTGATTTCCCTCGGAGCCCTCAACGAGTTTGCCTTCACCAAAGGAATCGAACGAGACATCAAATCCTTGCCGAGTAGGCATCGCTCCGTCCTTGCCGGCCAGATGCCATTTGCCGAAATGACCGGTGGTATACCCAGCGGTTTTTAATGCATCCGCCATCGTAATGGTCTCGACGGGCAAACCGCTCTTGTTCGGCACGGGGATCAGTCTTTGGAATTCTTTTTTGCCTCGATCCGTGCTTCCAACCGCATAGACATGATGCCGCGGGGTGTACTTTCCTGAAAGCAAACAGGCACGACTCGGTGCACAATTTCCTGCAGCCGCGTAGGCGGAATGAAAAACCATTCCGGACTTTGCGAGTCGATCCAAATTGGGCGTTTCATTAAAGTCACTCCCTTGGAATCCCACATCTTTCCAGCCAAGGTCATCTGCAAAGATGAGAATGATGTTCGGCTTGGCTGTATCTGCCATCTTAGACGCATCTGCCATCGCAGAATGGATTGCGACGAAAAGGCAAAGGAAGACAACGAGCGCTTTCATGAGTTGACCTAAACGAGGCTGGCTGGATTTGGAGCATTTTGTGCCCATTATACGTTGGTTAGGGGAGACGTACCGAGAGTTTTCCATTCCGACGTTACGAAATATTGGAGATTTGTTACCCTGTAATCCTTTGCTAAACCATTCATCGCCAGCCCAAGGCAATTCACGGAGGAACAAATGTCTACCATCGTCATCACTACGGTATTGCTCGCAATTTCGAACGTCTTTATGTTGCTGGCTTGGTACGGGCATCTCAAGGAGCTGAGCGACAAGCCTTGGTACGTCGCTGCCTTGATAAGTTGGGGCATAGCACTTTTTGAATACTTGATTCAAGTTCCAGCCAATCGTATCGGGCACACGCAACTCTCTCTGGCACAACTCAAAATCATGCAGGAGGTCATCACGATTTGCGTGTTTGTCCCCTTCGTCGTGGTGTACATGAAAGAGCGTTTGCGTTTGGATTTTTTGTGGGCGGGCTTGTGCATGTGCGGTGCGGTTTACTTTGTGTTTCGGGGAGGATTGGGCGTCTCGGCAGGTGAATAGCCGTAAGATGACACCAGTCCTTCTGACCCCGTCATCCTGCTAATGATTTACCACAAACGGAAAGGGCCTTCCAACGCCCAACCTGTCGGTCGGGCAATACAATATCTATTCGGTCCGGGAATTCGCATCGCTCGACTACATTGTCCAAGCAGCGCAACATGTTGTTCGATTGATGACATTGTGGAGCCTTCGCTCGTTGGAATTCATTTCCCGATGCAAAACAGTCGTTCGCCGGTTCGCATGATGATCTTGCCATCAACAACCGCGTAGCCGTATTGCGTCGGGCCGGAAAACATGGCTGCAGCGTTGCGCCGTTCTTCGGTGGATTCTTTTGCACCGCTGGTGCTATCTACCGCTACCGCGTTCGGGTCCCAAAGCTCATTTTCCGCTATGGCCCGAAACTCTTTGCCGGCTGCGATTACGGTCGTCAGTCCATCTTTACCGAAAAAGTAGACGCGGTCGCCTACGCCGTATGGGGTTGCCCAGCAGGATTGCTTCGAGCGTTCCTTGTAATTCAACTTGCCCGTTTCGACGTCGAAACAGTAAATGACACCTTTGGTATTTATCCAATACGCGCACCCTTGATAAACGATCGGTGAAGCCCATGAAGGCGTTGCCTCCTCGGCCTTCCATAGAACAGCAGGTTGCCATGTTTCGCCTTGTTTAGTGACATGCATCAGGGCGTTTGATTTTTTTGCCAGTTCTGCGTTCCCCCCATCGCGTCCCGCCGATGCAGCGATAATGAACTTGCCATTGCCGATGGAGATTGGAGTGCAACCTGTGTTTCCTCCTACATCGGTAAAGCTCCAAAGAAGCTTGCCGGTTGCGCATTCGTATCCATCGACGGAACCAGCGGAGCTAACCACGACCTGTTCTATTCCTTCGATGTTGTGCATGGCAGGCGAGGACCAACTATTCCGTGGTGCTCGTTCTTGTTTCCAGGTTTCTTTTCCAGTCGCCTTATCCAGAGCCATTAAATAACTCGGCCCTTCATCATCCACGAGAATGAAGACTTGGTCTTGGTTCTGAACCGGCGAGCCACTCAAACCGAATTTATTCTTGAACTTCCCGTATTTTAAGGAAATGGAAGTTTTCCAAATGTCTTTCCCTTGATGGTCCATCGCGACGACGTCGCCACTTTCAAAAAACGCAATGACTCGATTCTTGTCGACCACAGGGGTTGGAGCCGCTCGACTTACATAGACACTATTTTCAACCGGGTCCGAGTTTTTGAACGCGTAGTCCCAAAACAATTTGCCATCTTGAACAGCGTAACAAAGCACGTGGTAGTCCTCCTTCTTTGGCCCGTCTGTAGACGTAAGAAAAATTCGTTCGGACCATGTGACTGGGCTGGATTGTCCATGTCCTGGAGTTGCCACGTTCCATAGGACCCCTTCCTTCGGCGACCAATTCACGGGCGTCAATTCGGAACGCTCAACAACAGCACCTTGACCAAGAAAAGCGGGCCATGAGGGGGCTCCGTCATTATTGACCAATATCGCGACCAAAAGAAACGAAAAGATTGCCATCGACTTACCTATCATAAGTTGAAAAGTTCAAAAATCCATCGGAGAAGAGTCATTGCTGGCTACTAACCCGGAGGGTTATTGTCGAGCAGCAGCTCCTATTTGTCCAACGCCTTTGGAAGATTCATCTCGGGAGAAGCAACGTTTGTCGCGGCGAGTCGTCGCTTCCGCCGGTTTAGAACGCTTTACGCCGAGGGTGTTGACCATCTGCTCTAGAGCTATGGTAAGTATCCACCGAGTAAACTCGGGGGCATTGTCAGAGTAAACTCGGGGGCATTGTCATGCCGTCGGACGACACTGGTTCTATGCCAGTATTTTCTCAATGACATTTCCGCCGACGTCAGTCAGTCGAAAGTCGCGGCCTTGATATCGGTATACCAATCGCTTGTGATCTAGCCCGAACAAGTGCAGAAGCGTTGCATGAAAATCATTGACGTGCACGGGGTCCGAGACCACATTCCATCCGAGCTCATCGGTCTGTCCGACGACGGAACCGGACTTGACGCCTCCACCTGCCATCCAAGTCGTGAACGCAGCTGGATGGTGGTCTCGACCGCTAATGTCCGAACCTTGATTGCGATTCTCCCCGACCGGTGTTCTCCCGAACTCGCCCGCCCAAACCACCAGCGTGGACTCCAGCATTCCACGTAACTTCAAGTCTTGTAAAAGCGCAGCGATTGGCTGATCTGCCACCTTGCACAGTCGCGTATGATTGTCGATTAGATTTTCGTGAGCGTCCCAATCGCTTAAGTAGACATTGACGAAGCGAACGCCTCGTTCGACCAATCGCCTTGCAAGCAAGCAGTTTTTGGAAAAATTCTTTTCGTCTTCATCCTCTCGATCGATACCATATGCGCGCTGAGTAAACTCGCTCTCGCGCGCGAGATCGCATAGTTCCGGTGCCGCACTTTGCATCCTAAATGCAAGTTCATAGTTAGCAATTCGAGCCGCGATCTCGTCATCGCCTGTGTCGGTTCGTCGTATCTCATTGAGTTTCTTGATGGCGTCCAAACTATGCCGGTGCGCCGCTTCCGATAAACCTTCTGGATTGTCTATATTTAGAATCGGGGGCCCTTCGCGGCGGAAGGCCACGCCTTG
>JBBRJI010000160.1:0-9876 GCA_038219625.1 Pirellulales bacterium
AAATAAATAATTCCTAAAGGGCCAAAGGCCCGTCCGTTTACTAAAACAATCGTACACACTCATGTCCATCCAACTCATACCCACCGACGCAGCTCAGTCCCAGCCGACTCTGCTCGACCTGTTGCTCCAGGAGCAGGGCGAGTTGAGCGCGGTGGATAGCTTCTCGGATTGGCATGAGTCCAACTCGATCGCGTCAGCCACCTATCAAGCGCTGATGCCGGCGACGGCGATCCAAAGCGGTCAGCAGTATGCGTTTGAAGTGGACTTGGACGCTTGCAGCGGTTGCAAGGCATGCGTGGTGGCTTGCCACACGCTCAACGGTCTCGAGGAAACCGAAACTTGGCGAAAAGTCGGGTCGCTTTCCAGCCAACGCGGTGCGACTTTGCCCATCGTCCAACACGTCACTACCGCATGCCACCATTGTGTCGACCCGGCCTGTCTGAACGGTTGCCCTGTTCAAGCATACGAAAAAGATCCCGTCACCGGGATCGTTCGGCATCTCGATGACCAGTGCTTCGGATGCAAGTACTGCACGATGATGTGCCCCTACGAAGTGCCGCAATACAGCAGTACCCTCGGCATCGTTCGCAAATGCGATATGTGCTCGCAACGACTGGGTGTCGGTCAAGCACCAGCCTGCGTTCAAGCTTGCCCAAACCAAGCCATCCGAATCGCAATCGTCGACGTTGCAACGGTGGTCGCGGACACAACAGTCTTAAAGACAAATGCCTCGCTTGTCCCAACGGCACCCAGCAGTCGCATATCCATCCCAACGACGAGGTACCTCACTACGCAACCGCGAGAAGCGACTGCCGAGCTGCTTTCTAGCGAATCGATCGTCGACTCTGTACATGAGGGGCACCTGCCCCTCGTAGCCATGATCGTCTTGACGCAGACCAGTGTTGGAATGTGGATTGTTCTGGCGACTACCAATTTCCAACGGCCGAGCTCATCCTCTTCGTTCGCGTCTGCCTTCGCGACCGCGATCGGAATTCTAGGCGTTCATGCTGCACTCCTTCACCTAGGTCGGCCCTGGCTTGCCTTTCGAGCTTTTCTTGGTTGGAGAACCAGTTGGCTCAGCAGGGAAGCCATAGGGTTCGGCCTTTATATGGGTGCGGCCGTAATCGCAACCGTTGTTCCACTGGTTCTAGCTTCACAACCAATACTGCATCGGCTATCGGCCGTTTCCGCGGCCGTGATGGGTGTACTGGCGGTCATGTGCACCGGCATGATCTACGTCGCGACGCGGCGTGAGCTTTGGGGGACCTTACGAACCGGTCTTGACTTCGGGTTATCGATGATCGGCCTTGGCGTTATCGGAGCCTTTGCTTGCGTCGATGGGTTACCCAATTTTCTCCCAGCCGTAGGCGTTCTATGCAGCATCGCTGCAGCCACGCCGAAGCTAGTCGACTATTTTCAAAGCAAATCAGCAAACACCGAATGGCACAATTTCTCAGCACGCAGCGGACGCTTATTGCGAAAAGAACTTGCTGGACCCTGGACGGACTTTTGGATATTTAACTTGATTGCAATGGTTGCGTCCGTGTCCTTGTGCATCATCGATTGGGCTGATGCTATGTCGCTAGTGGCCTTCGTCATCTTCGGCATTTGCCTTTTCTCGCAATCCATCCATCGGTGGCTCTACTTTGCGTCGATTGTTTACCGACGCATGCCGGGAGCCAGCACATGATTCCAACGCTCTTCCAGAAAACGGGCCCGCTGACCGAGCAACTACTGCTTGAACCGGAAACCTTTGGTCTTGGCCCACTTCCTATCGCAAAGGTTCCAGATTCGACCACGAATATGGTATGCGGGTATTGCTCCACCGGTTGCGGACTCAAGATCCACATCCAAGATGGACAAGCGATCAACCTGACACCGACTGCCGACTATCCAGTCAATCTCGGAATGGCATGTCCCAAAGGTTGGGAAGCATTGCGAGTCCTGCAGTCGGACGACCGAGCGACTACACCCATCGTTCGGAATCGAGCCGATGGCTCCGTCCGGGATGCGTCCTGGCCAGAAGCTGTGGAAATGTTCTGCGATCGATTGAAAGACATCCAAACCAAACACGGTAACGATTCCGTCGCATTCATCAGCACAGGTCAAATCCCAACCGAAGAAATGGCTTTTCTGGGCGCACTGGCCAAGTTTGGGATGGGGATGCTGCATGGGGACGGAAATACGCGCCAATGCATGGCAACCTCGGTGGTCGCCTACAAAGAGTCGTTTGGCTTTGATGCTCCCCCGTTCAGCTATTCGGATTTGGAACAATCCGATGCACTAGTGTTTGTAGGTGCAAATCCCTGTATCGGACACCCGATTCTTTGGCAGCGTGTCCTAAGGAACAAGAACCGTCCAGCCTTGATCGTGATCGATCCACGCAAGACCGAGACGGCCATGGCCGCATCCGAGCACTTGGCTATCAAACCCAAAAGCGACATGAGTCTGCTGTATGGCTTGGCCAAACTCCTCATAGACTTGGGTGCGGTGGACGCCCCGTTTGTTCAGAACCACACTAGCGGATTCGAGGCGTTTCGGTTGCATTTGCAAAACTTTTCGATCGAACGGGCTTGCGAAGAGACCGGCATCTCCGCCGAGCAACTAACTCGCGTTGCCAAAACCATTGCCGGTGCAAAACGCGCTTCGTTTTGGTGGACGATGGGTGTCAACCAGTCTTATCAAGGAGTTCGAACCGCTCAAGCGATCATCAATATGGCGTTGATGACTGGAAACATTGGCAAGCCGGGAACCGGTGCGAACAGCATTACCGGTCAATGCAATGCCATGGGCTCACGCCTCTTTAGCAATACGACCAACTTGATGGGGCACCACGATTTCGCAAACCCGCTGCATCGTGAAAAGGTGGCCTCCGTATTGGACATCCCGGTTGAGAAGATACCAACGCAAAACAGTTGGGCCTACGACCAAATCGTCAGTGGCATCGAATCGGGTAAGATCCGAGGACTTTGGATCATCGCGACCAATACCGCTCACTCTTGGATTCAGAGCACGCGTGCACGAGAACTGCTCTCCAAGCTGGATTTTCTGGTCGTACAAGACATGTACACAACCACTCATACAGCCCTACTCGCCGACCTCGTTTTGCCTGCGGCAGGCTGGGGCGAAAAGGAAGGGACGTTCATCAATAGCGAACGAAGAATCGGAGTGATCAAACGCGTCTCGAAGGCACCAGGACAAGCCTTATCCGACTTTTCCATATTCCGACTCATTGCGGACGCGTGGGGCTGCGGCGATCTCTTTTCGAACTGGAAGAAAGCCGAAGACGTGTTCCGATCAATGAAAGCCTTGTCCCGTGATCAACCTTGCGATATCAGCGGCATCGATGACTACGCGATGCTAGATCGACAAGGAGGCATCCAATGGCCTTGGACTATAGAAGACGCAAAACAATTAGGTGCGCCCGAGCAAGAGCGTAGGCTTTTCGAAGACGGTCTCTTTTTTCACAGCGACGGTCGAGCCAAATTTGTTTTTGCGGAACCCGAGCCTATGCCAGAACCAGCATGCGCAGAATACCCTTTTGTCTTGCTTACTGGACGTGGTTCTGTCAGCCAGTGGCATACCGAAACGCGGACTTCCAAGAGCCCCGTGCTGCGTTCGCTCTATCCGTCGGAACCCTATGTTGAGATTCACCCAGCGGATGCGGTGCGATTGGCCATTCAGGCCGGCCAACCGGTAATCGTACGAAGCCGTCGCAGTGAAGCGGTGGTTCGTGCATCCATAACCTCCACGGTTCAACTAGGCCAACTCTTCATGCCGATGCACGATGCCAAGACCAATTTATTAACACTCGAACACGTTGACCCTTACTCTCGCCAACCTTCCTACAAGGACTGTGCAGTGGACATTCGACCTTGGAAAGAGCAGAACTGAGGTTACGCCATCATGACCAAACCCGAATCCTTTTCACCAGAACAGCAAGCCTATTTGCAGGGTTTACTGCTCGGTAACGATGTTGCGAGAAAAATTCGCAACCTGCCAGTCCTAAGCGGCTCTGGCATTTCTCTTCCTAAGGTTGCTTCTAATGGAACGCCCAATGGAACGCCCAATGGAACGTTCAATGGAACTACCGTGCAAATCGGAAGCGATGGGCATGCCTCAAGCTCGCATCTACCTGTGATTCACGCAGAAGCACTACAGCGGTTCGAGACGGCGGGCAAAACGCTAGTGGCGGAGGAAAAAGCCAAGCGAGACAAAAGTGGACTCGGCATGTGGTCTGAAATTGGTGAACGAGCCGCCAAAGAGGAATTCCCGAAAGGGACCGATGTGTTCATGACCAAGTACCATGGGTTGTTCTACGTTTCCCCAGCCCAGAATTCCTTCATGTGTAGGATGCGCATACCTGGAGGTGTGTTGCGTTCGGACCAGTTGAACGGTTTGGCCAACATCGCCGATCAATTTGCTGGCGGGTATGCCGACGTTACGACCCGAGCGAATTTCCAATTGAGAGAGATTCAAGCGTGCGATGCATTGAATGTCTTAATGGGGCTACGCGACCTAGGAATCGTAACTCAAGGCGCCGGTGCAGACAACATTCGCAACGTGACCGCTAGCACCTTGAGCGGACTCGATGAAACCGAGTTGATCGAGACATTGCCGCTTGCACGCGAACTGCACTACCACATTCTGCACAAGCCTGAGTTGTACGGGTTGCCTCGAAAATTCAATATCGCGTTTGACGGTTCGGGCCAAATTAGCTCGTTGGCCGAAACCAATGACATCAGTTGGCATGCTGTGGAAGTTACCGAAACAAACGATGGCTTGGAGGCGGGCGTTTACTTCTTGCTCGGCTTAGGTGGTATTACCGGCCACGGCGACTTTGCTCGCCCCACGGGTGTCTTGGCAAAACCCGATGAATGCGTTGCCATTAGTGAAGCGATATTACGGGTGTTCATCATGCATGGTGACCGAACAGATCGGAAGAAGGCGAGACTGAAATACGTACTCGATGCTTGGGGCTTTGCGAAATTCTTGACGGAAATCGAAACCGACTTAAAGCGACCGTTGAGGAAGGTTTCCAGCGATCGTTTCCTTCAACCGAATAACATCGATCGCTGGGCGCACGTGGACGTGCATCCACAAAAGCAGCCCGGACTGTGCTATGTAGGAGTCGTCTTGCCAGTAGGACGGATCACCAGTCAACAATGCCGAGGACTTGCCAAGATTGCGTCGCGTTTCGGTAGCGGTTCGATTCGCTTAACGGTTTGGCAAAATCTCATCATCCCGGACATTGCCACGCAGGACATTCAGGCCGTCCAGCAAGCCGTCGAAGAACTCAACCTGGACTGGCGGGCTTCGAGTTTCCGAGCAGGCATAGTCGCATGCACGGGGAGTGCTGGTTGCAAATTCGCCGCGGCCGATACCAAGAAACACGCCATGATACTGGCTGAGTACCTCGAGGATCGATTCGACTTCGACCAACCGATCAACATTCACTTCACCGGCTGTCACCATAGTTGTGCGCAGCATGCAATCGGTGACATCGGCTTGATCGCGACAAAAGTGGAGGTCGGCGAAGAAATGGTCGAGGGGTACCACGTCCTGGTGGGTGGGCGCACTGGAATCGACTTCGCTATTGGCAAAAAGCTGTTTGAGTCCGTGGTGGTCCGTGAATTGCCTGCGACGATCGAGTCGATTCTGGACTATTACCTCAAGAACAAGAATGAGCGAGAGTCCTTCGCCGACTTCGTGCAGCGATGCGACTTGTTCAACCAGAACAGCGGCAATTCCCGTCTACCGGCCGTAACCCCATCCAGAACCGAGATGGAGCTAAATCGCACATGACCTACCAAATCGTCCCAGAGTCTGCCCCGTTCAATGGTGAGCAACGAGCTTGGCTCAATGGCTTCCTGGCTGGCGTTCTTGGCGTTCTTGACCAGCAATCCGCCCAGGGCGGGAGTTCAACAGCATTGGCCGCCGCCGCCACGCAGTTGGCTCCCTCCTTGGTTGCTGGGCTGACTTCCGAACAAGCAGCCGAGGAGTCGTTTCCCTGGCATGACCCGTCGTTATCTCTGACAGATCGCATGAAACTCGCGGAAGGGATGCCCAAGGAACGGCGACTCATGGCGGCCATGGCCCAGTTGAATTGCGGGTCGTGCGGCTACTTGTGCAAATCTTACTCGGAAGCGATCGCGAACGGCAGCGAAAAGAACTTAACACTTTGCTCGCCTGGGGGTGGCGATACAGCCAAAGTTTTAAGAAGTCTCGTCAAGGAGTCTGCTACGCAAAGCCATGCGAATGGATATGACGTTGCCAGGCCGGTAAATCCAACACGAGCAGCTCCTGGTACTCGCGACAACCCGGTTCAAGTCCAGCTCATTGCCAGCGACAAGCTCAACGCCCCTGGATCAGCCAAGGACACACGGCATGTGGCCATCGACCTTGCAGGTTCCGGTTTAAGCTACCGCGTGGGCGATGCCTTGGGCCTGTGGCCAACCAACTGCGACGAGTTAGTCGCGAAAGTCATAGCGGCAGCCAAACTAGACGCGTCGGCCAAGGTTGCATCCGTTGGTGAAGATGGCCAAACGCCGATCGTAACCATGGCGGATTCGCTATTGGAGAAATGCCTTCGTACGATCACGCCCGAGTTGTTGGAAGTTGCGATAGAGAGCGTCCGCGCTCGGCCGAAGAAAAACGGAGCGGTAGCCCAGGACGCGGAATGGATCGCAAGTCTGGAAGCTTTCGGCGAATCGGAAGATCTTTTGGAGTGGGACGTGCTTGAGTTCTTTGAAGCATTTCCAACGCTTTGTCTATCCGCTCAGCAGATAATCGACGCCTTGAATGCGCACAGACCTCGCTTGTATTCCATTGCCAGTAGCCAAGCGTTGCATCCCACGCAGGTGCATTTGACGGTGGGACGGGTCGTAAACGAGGTGCGCAAGCGTCATCGCAAGGGGGTTGCGTCGACGATGTTAGCGGATCGATTGCAACCTAATTCAAGCTTGCGAGCGTTCATCCAGCCTTCGCATGGCTTTACTATTCCGTCCGATCCCAAGGCACCGATGATCATGGTCGGTCCAGGCACGGGCATAGCACCGTTCATTGCGTTCTTGCAACAGCGACAAGTGGACAAATCCGCAGGCCGCAATTGGCTCTTCTTTGGTGATCAGAAGAGTGCCAGTGACTTTCTTTACCGGGAGCAACTGGAATGTTGGCAAAAGGGTGGGTTGCTAACGAAGTTGGATTTGGCCTTCAGTCGAGACGATGCCAGCAAAGTATATGTACAGCATCGCATGTTAGAGCAGGGAGCCGAGTTGTTTGCTTGGCTGGAGTCTGGAGGCTATTTCTTTGTCTGCGGCGACGCGTCGAGAATGGCGGTCGATGTGGATAAAGCTTTGCAAGAGGTGATTGCGGTCCACGGCAAAAAGACAGCGACCGAGGCAAAGCAGTACTTGGTCGCCATGACCAAGGCCAAACGCTACGTCCGCGACGTCTACTAACCGTGGCGGATGCTGCCAGCATCCGAATCGACGCTAGCAGCGTCGGCCACGGTGTTTAACTCTTTAAATGAAAGTAGCAGTGGATG
Source organism: Pirellulales bacterium (assembly GCA_038219625.1). Taxonomy (GTDB): domain Bacteria; phylum Planctomycetota; class Planctomycetia; order Pirellulales; family Pirellulaceae; genus JBKCUI01. The sequence continues at coordinate 7,547 of JBBRJI010000160.1, forward strand.
TGGGGTTCACCTCGAAAGTACCATACCATGTCGGGGCCTTCGATCTGCCACGTATCCCAGACCTTGTCGGATCCAATATCGAACTTGCCTTCGTACCAGGAGACGTGAAGCCGATCGACGATCTCTTTCTTCTCAATGGATTCTATGGTGGCGTCAACGTCGCCCTGGCGGAACATAGCCATCATGCCTCTCATTGTCTCCACAAACAATTTCTTTTGGTCTCCACTCAGTTCAGAGCAACTTAATCCTCGTTCTTCCCCCGTCTTCTTGACCACGGCATCTGGACTTTCGCTTCGCGGCTCTGTGGAAAGCAAGCCTTTTGCCTGCTGCCCACCATCCAGGGCTTGCACAAACCGATTGAAGTTCTTGCCCTGATACCAGTATGGATTGCCGGGGTGGTCTTTGGTCTCACGAAAGTTTTCATTCATGCGGTCAACTGGGTGCGGGTAGTGTCCGTAGAAGATAGGAGCCCCACCAAACCCCATTCCCTGATCCGAATGAGCGTTGCAACGTCGAGTAACATGGTGACCGGTAAAAATGAATTCGAAGTCCTTATCGTCTGGCGTACCAAAAAAACCTACGGCGGGAGCATTCTTGTCATCCCCATATTGGTCAATCAAGACCTGCTTGTTGACTGCGTCCTGGTGATCAAGGCTGTGCATTGAGTCGAAGATTTTTCGTATCAGTTCTTGTTGCTCCGCATTGAACGTATTTGGGATGCGATACTCGGGATGGATGTACCACCAGTTGCTGACGAACTGCCGTCTCGGGTGGTCCATTGGCAAGCAGATATTTTGCCTCTGCAACGCACTGAGACTTTTGTAAAGTTGCATCGGCATGGATTCCGTTCTCGCTTCGCGTGCGAAGACCGGCCCGTGGAGTTGATCAAGCTGTGTCATAGCCAGAATACCCGCTGAGGCACTCGCTGATTGGATCCAATTGCGACGAGTCAGTTTGTTCATTGCACACCCTTTCCTAGACGTAAGAACCGGTACCGTAGTCCTGGGTTTCGAAACGCGAGCCAGCGCTGTTGGCGTATTTGCTTTACTTGCCACATGTTAGAAACAGTCGTAAACTCCAACGGATATCTAGTCTTCAGGCGTTCTAGCAGTTCTAATAGCGCATCGAAGTCGAGTTGTCTTGCCTGCTCGTTATTGTATAGCAGGCGGCACTACGATTTGCAACGATATAATCACAGTGTTTTCTCAGAGCTTTCGCAAGTCCTGACAACTTCAAGATGGGATGAATGAGAGCACTATTTCTCGGATGCAATTTTTCCTAACAAGGAACCAAACATGGGAACCGCTCGAACATCAAGTTTTGGAAAACTCCGCTGGATTTTGGCTGTCATGGCGATGGCCAGCATCATTCACTCTGGAGGCTTAAAAGCGAATCCGCCACATGGAAAAGTCGTACTTCAGGCGTTTTGGTGGGACTGCCGCAACGACGATTATCCCGCTGACTGGTACACCTATCTCGCAAAGTTGGCTCCTAGAATACGCGAGCTTGGTTTTGATGGCATTTGGGTTCCGTCGCCATGCAAAGGAAACTCGGGCGGCTTCAGCATGGGCTACGACGTATTTGACCACTACGATCTCGGAGACAAAGATCAAAAAGGGACCGTTGCGACGCGGTTCGGGTCCAAGGATAGTTTCCTAAGGTTTATTGCGGTAGCGCATGCGAATGGTTTGGAGGTCTATCCTGATGTCATTCTCAATCATGTCATCGGTGGCGAAAAAGACGACAATGCAAGCGGGGATAAATTCAAAAAATTTCGCTACGCTGGTTTTGGTGGAGCGGGGCAAGGACGGTGGGCAAAGGATTGGAGGAACTTTCATCCCAATCTCGATCACGGATGTTCAACAGGCGACATTTGCGACCAGAAATTCGGTCCCGATATTTGTTATCTCGACACGGAGCACGGTGGGGGAGGCAACGGACGCTATATGCGCGATCAAGCCAGGCAGTGGTTCGTTTGGTTCCGAAAACAATCCGGTGCAGACGGTTTTCGGTTTGATGCGGTCAAGCATTTTGAACCGTACGTCGTGGAGGACTTGCTATTCAACGCGATGGGCGAGCGGCGCGATTACTTTGCGGTGAGCGAGTTCATCGGAAGCGGGCAACAAATGGACGACTGGTGCGATCAAACTCAAAACCGTAGCGGTACCTTTGACTTTGCACTTCGCGATGCGCTAGTCGACCTTGTAGACGCGGGAGGGTTCTTTAACATGGGAAGTTTACCCGATCGGCAACAAAAGAATCGCACGATGACCGTTCCGTTTATCAACAGTCACGACAGTTGGCACGGTGCGTTCTGGGATTCGAGCGGG